>DATEGM010000214.1:0-8706 GCA_035280085.1 Terriglobales bacterium | reverse complement strand
TTACGGCTAGAATGATTGCATGACTCCCCAACTCCTCGACAACGTCCTTCTCCGAACCGACATACCTGAACTCGAACTGTACGCCAGCGGCAAGGTGCGCGATGTTTACCGGGTAGACAATGAGCACCTGCTGTTCGTGGCTACCGACCGCATCTCCGCCTTCGATTACGTGCTGGCTACCGGTATCCCTAATAAGGGCAAGGTCCTGACCCAGCTTTCCCTTTTCTGGTTCGACCTGCTGCGGGATATTGTGCCCAACCACCTGGTTACCGCTGACGTGAAGCAGTATCCGGCGGTGCTGCGTCCCTATGAAGAGCAGCTGCGCGGGCGCTCCATGCTCGTGGTGCGTGCCGATATGGTGGCCATCGAGTGCGTGGTCCGGGGCTATATTTCAGGCTCGGCCTGGAAAGAGTACAAGCAGACAAGCAGCGTGTGCGGCATTTCCCTGCCCCCGGGTCTGCGCGAATCGGACCAGTTGCCTGAGCCCATCTTTACCCCCGCCACCAAGGCGCTCAGCGGTCATGACGAAAATATTTCCTTCGAGCGCATGGCACAGCAGGCGGGCCCGGCGCTGAGCCGGGAGCTGCGCGACCTGAGCATGAAGATTTACCAGACGGCGGCCGACTACGCCCGGCAGCGCGGCATCATTATTGCCGATACCAAGTTCGAGTTCGGGCGCACGGCGGGCGGCCTGGTGCTGGCCGACGAAGTGCTCACGCCTGACTCCTCCCGTTTCTGGCCGGCGGACACTTACCAGCCCGGCCAGGCTCAGGAATCGTTCGACAAGCAATACGTGCGCGATTACCTGGAAGATATCCGCTGGAACAAGCAGCCGCCCGCGCCAGCGCTGCCCGCGGAGGTGGCGCTGCAGACCAGCGAGAAGTACCTGGAAGCGTACCGCCGGCTAACCGGGCGCGAGCTGAGTGTTTAGGGTCTCAGTGCGAACTCATGACCGGGGTTGATTGGGTAATCGTGGTGGCGGTGGTGCTGTCCATGGCGCTGGCCGCCAAGGAAGGTTTTTTTTACGAGGTTTTCTCCCTGGCGGGCGTAGTGCTGGGATATTTACTGGCTGCCTGGGAGTATGGGCACGTGGCCGGTTGGTTTTCACCTTACACCAGGGCGCAGTGGGTGGCGGAGATTGGCGGCTTCCTGCTGATCTTTATCGCCGTGTTAGCTCTGGCCAGTTTGGCCGGGCGCATCACGCGCTGGGCCATGAAGGAAGTGGGATTGCGGTGGTTTGACCGGCTGCTGGGCGCCGCTTTTGGGCTCTTGCGAGGCGTGCTGGTGATAGCTGTGATTGTGCTGGCGCTGGCCTCGTTTACCCCGGGCGTGCGCCTGCTGTCAGGTTCAGCGCTGAGCCCATACTTCCTGGTCGTGGCCAGGGCCGCCTCCTGGGTAGCACCGGCGGCAGTTCGGAATCGTTTTCGGCAGGGCATGGATGGGCTGCACAACATCACCCAGCCCTCTGCCGGGGGACAAGTTTCAATACCGGTCCCCGGGCCACAGAAATAGCATTCAGGTACTACTCATAACTGGCAGCCTTTCAACGCGAAAGGGAGTTACCGTGAAGGATCAGCTTGAAGCCTTAATCACGCAAATGTATAAGAGCGGCATTCTCTATTCGGAAGCCGTTCGCGAATTTAAAAAGCGGTTTATCCTGACCGTCCTGCAAGACAATAGCGGCAACCAATGCCGGGCAGCGCGGCAATTAGGCATGCACCGCAACACGCTAAGCCGAACCATCCAGGAACTGAAAATTGACATTCGTGGCTTGCGGGACGGCGTCCGTCGCCCGCCACGCAGCGCCCGTCCTCTCACCCTGGAGAAAAAGGCGGCTCGTTAAGCCTGGGCCCATCGAAAATTGCCCCTTTCCCGCACCAATAAGAAAGGGCAGCCTGCGCGGCTGCCCTTTTTAAACTGCTTAGTTCCCTTCCGGCTTAGCGACCCCTGGTAGTGCGGCGCCGGCGGGTCGGCGTGGGCTTCTTTACCGTCAGCAGTTGCCCCTTTTCCATCACCATCATGAACGGCTTAGCCTCGTAGGAGACCGGCGTACCTTCGAAGGGGATGCTGGCGCCCGCCTTGGGCATTAACCGGACCGGGATAGGAGCCAGCATGTTCAGGGTGATGTCTGGCTTCTTGGCGTCAATATCGTCCACCGTGGCGGCGATCTGTAGTTGCCGGGCAGTGGCGCTGATGATGGTGCCTTCAATCTGCAGCGGCACGCCTTTGATGGCGCTCCACACCTTGTCGGCGGCGGCCTGGTTGCCGGAGGTGAGCACCAACTGCCACTCGGCGAAGGACATCTCCTTAACTGATTTGGAATTCACCAGGTCTTCTGCCTGTTTGGCCGGAGTGGGAGGCGGCGGAGCGGCGGCGATGGTAAAGCCCTGGGGCGGCAAGGTCTGGGTCTTGGCGTTGGCCACCAGATCGGTCCAGCCCTGGTCATTGCCGTGGAATTTCGTATACCACTTCTTGCCGAAGTCGGCGATCTGCGCCTGTCCGGAGGCCAAGTTGACAGCGCGCGCGATAAAGAACAATCCCTGCACATTGGCGTCTACCACCGCCGGGTCGGGAGGGGGAGGGTTGTTGGCATCGGCGGGCGGTGGAGGGGGAGTAGCCGGCTTAGGAGGGTTGCCGGCGGAGTAGTAGGCCAGGGCCAGCGGGTAAACATCGGTCAGATTGTTGGGATTCTGATCCACCGCGGCCCGCAGGTGTTCCATGGCGCTCTTAAAATCTTTGTTCTGAAGAGCGGACAGGCCCACCGCGCCGTTAAAGATGGCGCTGGTCTGGTCCTTCAGCTTGCCAAAGTCAGCGTCCGACATGCCGTCCGGCTTGGGCGCCGATCCCAGAGCCTGCAGGCCCTTCTCCCCATACTGGGCAGCCGCGGCCAGGTTCTGTTGCGGATTCTGATTCTGCTCCGCCTGATGCCGGTGGCTGTAAGTCTGCAACGCCAACGCGCGCAGGTTGTTGGGGTCGGCTTGCAAAACCCGGTCGGCGGTGGCCTGCATCTTGGCTGTGTCGCCCGCCTGCTCGTAGGTGGCCATCAGCAGCTCCAGCGCGTCCGTCTTCATGACGCTGTTGGGATACTGCTGCAGGAAGGCCTCCAGCGCGCTCGCCTTGGCCTGCGCGTTGCTCTGCTGAATAGCGCCTACATAGGCGTTGTATTCAGCCGGGTCCTTGATTTCCTTTTTCTGCTGCGGCGCTTGCGCCGAGGGCGCCGCCTGGCCGGCGGCAGGCTGTTGCGCGGCAGGTTGTTGCGCGGGCGCCGGCAGCACCGACATGGTTTCTACACACGCAACCGCGACGATCACCACCACGATGCTGACAAGCGTCTTCTTCATTTCCTATGTTCCTCCAGATTTCTCGGGAAACTAGCGGTGACTGCCACCCAGGTACGCAACGGCGTCCCCAAGCCTCTGGCTCGCGCCCTAAGCCTCGCGCCCGAGCAGACGGGGCAGTGCGCTCCGTCCTGCACCATGCGTTTCAGCCAATATGTTGCAGGCATTTACACAGAGAGCCGGATTATATGTATGTAGAACCTTGAAGGCAAGTTTGCCGAACATTTCCTTAGCAACTGAGATGCTGGTACCGCGCCTGACGGATGTGTTTGTGCGCCTCGCGACGGCGGAAAAGCCCCTTGGACCGACGAAATTGCCTGTCATCCTTAACAGCTCACGGGTTGTAGCGGCGAGTTTTCCTGACGCCCCACGGGTATTTGTCTGAGAACCCCGAGGGCGGCAATGCGGCTGCGACGCCGACCACCGCCCCGGGGAGAAGGTTAGGAGCGTTTCTTCTTGCGCGTTGCCACACCAGCAGCCAGCGAGCCCATGCCCAGCAATCCCAGCAGCGGTAGAGGCGAAGCGGTCTGCGGCAGATTGCCCGACTTAGCGCCCCTGTGATGGCGGGTGGTGGTGGTCGTGGTGGACTGGTCGGTAGCGCTCTGATTTGCGGTTCCCTGGTCCGGAGTGGTTGCGCTTCCCTGCGCACTCGGGCTGCTCTGAGTTGCGCTGGGGGAATTCGCGGGGTTGGAATTGGGATTGTTCTGATCTGTTTGCGCCACAGAGATACCGACTGCGATCAGCATCACTGCCAGCAGAAAGCCTAGCTTTTTCATCTCTATCCTCCAATGCGAGAGCTGTTGTGGTTATTTGGGCTTAGACCCCTGTTCGGGGCGGCGGGTTTGCCGCCATTTTTGCCATGGGGAGGGGTGAGTAGTCACTCCAGTCACAAGGGCGAAACTGGGTATAATCGGCCTACCTTGAAAGCCCATATCTTAGTTGGCAGCCTGCTGGCGGGCTGGATTTTGACCGGCTTCGCCTTTAGCCAGCAAATCGTGGCCCCGGTTCAAACTGTGGCGGTGATGCCCTTTGAAAACCGCTCCAGCGCGCCCGGATTAGAGTGGATAACTGAAGCCTTTCCGGAGATCCTGGGGCGGCGCATGGCGTCGGAAGACCTCTACGTACTCAGCCGGGAATACCGCCTGCATGGATACGACCGGGCGGGCATTCCCGCCGGCATTCATCCTTCCCGAGCGACCCTGTACCGGGTTGCCGAACAGATGGACGTGGAGTATGCGGTGCTGGGAAGCTACAGCTTCGACGGGCAGACATTCAGCGCTGGCGCCCAGGTGCTGGACATGAAACAGCGCCGCCTATCACCCGAGCTGAAAGAAAGCGGGCCGTTGCCACAGTTGCTCCAGGTGCAGGCTGCCCTGGCCTGGGATCTGTTGCGCGCATTGCGGCCGGACTATTCGACCTCTAAGGACGCCTTTATAGCGGCAGCTCCGCCCCTGCGCCTGGATGCGTTTGAGAACTACATTCGTGGGCTGACCGCACTCACCGAGGCTGACAAGTTGCAGCGATTGCGCACCGCCATCCGCCTGAATCCTTCGTATAACGAAGCCATGCTGGAGCTGGGAAAGACCTATTTCGAAGCCCACGACTATGACGCGGCTGGCAACTGGCTGGCGCGTATTCCCGCTGCCGACCCGCGGGCGCGCGAAGCCAATTTTTTCCTCGGACTCGCCGCGTACTACCAGGGTAACTTCGCCCGCGCCGAAGTCTCTTTCCGTTCCTTGCTGGAACAATTCCCTTTAACCGAGATTTACAACAATTTAGGCGTGGTGAGCGCCCGGTTGAGCAAACCCGGCGCCAGGCAGTGGTTCCAGAAAGCCGCGGACGCCGATCCCAGCGACCCGGACTATCGCTTCAATCTGGGCCTGGCGCTATGGCGGGAGGGAGACCGGGAGGGAGCGAGCCGGCAGCTACGTGAGTGCCTGGCGCTGCGTTCCGACGACAACGAGGCCAAATCTCTGCTGGCCAGTATGGGGGGCCAACCGGCTTCCCCAGCGGACGTCAAACCAGCTAGCGCCGTAGGAAGCTCCCCCGATCCTGCCAAGCCGCCGCAGGAGCGCGTCAAGCGCAAGTATGATGAAGCGGCGTTTCGCGAGCTGGCGCTGGAGATGCAGAACTCCTCCGAGGTGCGGCTGGCGAAACTCGATGTCCGCAGCCATGCCCTCTATCACACGCAGCACGGGCAGGATCTGCTGGCCAGGGGCTTCCCCGACGAAGCGGAGAAGGAGCTGCGCGAGGCGGTAGAGCTCGATGCCGGCAATGCCCTGGCTCATGCCAACCTGGCCGAAGCGCTGGACCTGAGGCATGATGCCGCCGGAGCCCGGGCCGAGTCCGAAGCGGCTCTGCGGCTTACTCCCTCCGCCGCGGTTTGTGTCGTCCTCGCCCGCATCAACTTGAGAGACAATAACAGGGACGGCGCTGCCGGGCTGGTTAACCGAGCATTACAACTGGACCCGGGCAACGCCGAGGCCCTGGCACTGAAGAAAAAGATGGAGAGCAAGGCGGAGAGCGTGCAGCCGAGCGCGCCCAAACCATGAGCAACCGCTGGCCAAGACGCATTCTTTTCGGGGCCGCTGCCCTGCTCCTGTGTTGCGCCTCGGCGGCTTCCGCACAGGTGCTCAAGATCGTTCTGAACGACACCATTCAGCCCATCAGCGACGAGTTCATTGAGCGGGCGCTGAAAAGGGCTGATCAGGAAAAGGACCAGGCAGTGCTGATCCAGTTGAGCACGCCCGGCGGCCTGGCCGATTCCACCCGCCACATTATCGAGAAGATTGTGGCCTCGCCGGTGCCGGTTATCATTTACGTCGCCCCTAGCGGCAGCCGCGCCGCCTCCGCCGGCTTTTTCATCCTGGAAGCCGCCGATGTCGCCGCCATGGCCCCAGGCACCAACACGGGCGCCGCCCATCCCGTCACGCTCATGGGGCCCAAGATGGACGACATCATGAAGACCAAGGTGGAGAACGACGCTGCGGCGCTCATGCGTTCCATCGTGGCGAAGCGCGGGCGGAATGTGGAGCTGGCCGAGACTGCGGTTCGGCAGTCGCAAAGCTGGACCGAGGGCGAGGCGCTCTCCCAGCACCTGATTGATTATGTGGCTTCCAGCCAGGACGACCTGTTCAAGCAGCTCCAGGGCAAGCCCATCCGCCGCTTCAATGGGCAAACCATAACGCTCAATCTGGTGGGCAAGACGGTGCTGCCCTTCGAGATGTCGCTCAAGCAGCGCATCCTCAACTACATCATGGACCCCAATATCGCCTTCATTCTGCTGGCGATTGGGGCGCTGGCGTTGTATGCCGAGTTCAACCATCCAGGAGCGGTAATTCCGGGAGTGGTTGGGGTCATTTTCATCCTGCTGGCGGCATTCGCCCTAAACCTGTTGCCCACTCGCTATGCCGCGCTGGTACTCATCCTGGCGGCATTCGTGATGTTCGCCCTCGAAGCAAAGTTTTCCACCCATGGTGTGCTGGGCATCGGCGGCATTGCCCTGCTCACACTGGGTGCGCTGCTGCTGGTGGATGGGCCGATCCCGGAGTTGCGCGTGAACCTGCTGACCGCGCTGGCAGTAAGCATTCCCCTGGGGCTGATAACGGTGTTCCTGATGGACATCGCCTTGCGGGCGCGGCGGGGCAAAGTTGTGACTGGCGCGCAGGGTTTGCTGGGCGAAATTGGCACCGCGCGCACGCCGCTTAGCCCCGAGGGCAAGGTTTTCGTTCACGGCGAACTTTGGGATGCGGTGGCCTCCAGCAACATTGATGCCGGCCAGGCCGTGGTAGTGAAGCGGATTGACGGCTTGCGGCTGGAAGTGGAGCCGGCAGGCGCTGTACAACCCTCAAGCACACCTGCTCGGTTATAAGTTTCAAAGTTTCACAGGTTTCAAGGTTTCGCCAAGCGCGTACTTATCCAAAAGAAAATATCACCGCGCCAGATCGTGGGTGAAAAACCTTGAAACTTTGAAACGTGCGAAACTTTGAAACTTCTCCTCCCCCGCACCTTTCCAAGCAACGCCCCGCGGCCCTCGAGCACCGCGAAAGCAGCTCTGATTGCTGTAGAATCCGCTTAGTAGCTGCCCACCAACACAGCTGGGGCGTGGCCGAATGGAGGCCGGAATATGATTTCTTTCCCGGTGATCGCCATCATCGTCGTAGCCCTGTACCTTCTCAGTTCCATCAAGATCCTTACCGAATACGAACGCGGCGTGATCTTCCGCCTGGGCAGGCTGCTGGAACGAGCCAAGGGACCGGGCGTGATCCTGGTTTTTGCTCCCATTGACCGCATGGTGCGCATCTCGCTGCGCCAGGAAGCACTGGAGGTTCCGCCGCAGGACATCATCACCCGTGACAACGTGACCCTGAAGGTGAATGCGGTCATCTTCCTGCGGGTGATTGATCCCCGCCGCGCGGTGGTAGAAGTTTCCAACTATGTTTACCAGACCTCGCAGTTTGCCCAGACCACATTGCGCTCGGTGCTGGGCGAAGTGGAACTCGACGAATTGCTGGCCCACCGCGAAAAGATCAACCTGCGGCTGCAGACCATTCTGGACCAGCACACCGATTCCTGGGGCTTGAAAGTCGCCAACGTCGAGGTCAAGCAGGTGGATTTGCCGGAGACCATGTTGCGCGCTATGGCCAAGCAGGCCGAGGCCGAACGTGAGAAGCGCTCCAAGATCATCCATGCCGAGGGCGAGTTCTCGGCGGCGCAGCGCCTGGTGGACGCGTCGCGGCTCCTGGCTGAGGAACCGGTCAGCGTGCAGCTACGTTACCTGCAAACCCTGACCGAGATCGGCGTGGAAAAGAACACTACCGTGGTCTTTCCCGTGCCCGTGGATGTGTTCAGCGGAATTCACAAAGTTATTTCGAAACTAGCAGGAGGCGGAGACAGCGAGCCGGCCAAGGCGGCTGCCCCCGGCACTCCGTGACGACTTACTGGCTGGACAAGAAGCAGGCGAACGAGACAGGAGAACCACGTCGTATGGCGGCTTCGCAAGACACGGAAATTACCCTCGGCACCGGGCGCATGCTGGTCTTGTTTTTTGGCCTGGTGGGAATATGCGCCCTGTTTTTCGGCTTGGGGTACTCGTTGGGAAAGAGTTCCAGCACTAGACCCGTTGTTGCCGCCGCGGAACAACCGGCCAGGGTGGAAACGAAGCCGGCCGCCAAGCCTAATACACCGGCTAAGCCTGGCGCTGGCGATCTGACTTTCTATCAGGCCCTGAAACAGAGCGACACCGAGGCGCAGCCCGCCCGCGGTTCATCTTCCGCCGATAGTTCCGATACTCCGCTAGCTGCCGCCACCGCCGCGGGCGTGGCTCCGCAACCGCTGGTCGGCACCATTGATAACGCCTCGTACGTGG
>DATEGM010000213.1:0-18758 GCA_035280085.1 Terriglobales bacterium | reverse complement strand
CAACTTGAGGAATTCCAAGTTTCGGTCCGGGAACACTTTCACCACCACGTGAAATCCGCTCGTTTCGGACGTCTCTTCGAGCAGGCGTGCGGCATGGAGCTCCGCCAGTTCGTTCAGCAGCTCAGACCTCTGCTTACGGGCGGCCTTGCCTTCATCCGCCAACTTGCGTACCTGTTCCGGCAATTCCCAGATGTGGGCGGAAAGCACCCCAGCGGCTTCATTCAGCGCCAGGCGATCGCGGCGCGCCGCCGCTATGGCCCGCTCACCGCAAACAAATTCCACGCGCACGCCCTGTCGTACCTTCTCCGTCTTGCGCGCCAGGATGACGCCGATCTGGCCGGTGCTGCGCACGTGCGTGCCCCCGCAGGCGGTCAGATCGAAGTCACGAATGTCAATCAGGCGCATGTGTTCCCTTTCCACCGGGGGCAGCTTGCGCAATCCCAGCTCACGCGCCTCCTCCAGGCTGACGAAGCGAATCTCCACCGGCCGGTCCTCCATCACCACCTGGTTAGCCAGGTCCTCGGCCTGCTCGACCTGTTCCGCCGTGGCCGCCTTCGTGTCCAGGTCAATAGTGCAGACCTCGTCGCCCATGTGAAAGGAGACGGTCGGCATCTCGAAGAGGCGGATAAATGCGCCCGAGAGCACGTGCTGCCCGGAATGCTGCTGCATGTGGTCGCGCCGGCGTGGAAGATCAACGGTTCCATGCACGCCGGCGCCAATGGCCAACTCGGACGGGGCGGCTTCCACGTAATGCAGGATGCGGTCGTCCTGCTCGGCCACTTCCAGCACGCGAAGCCGGGCACCACTCGCCTCCAGCCAGCCAATATCGAACACCTGCCCGCCGCTGGTGGGATAAAATGCCGTCCGGTCCAGCACAACCGCGGGCCGCGGCGCCGTAACCAAATCCACGACTTGGGCGTCAAATTCGATGAGAAACGAGTCGGTGTAGTAAAGGCGGGTCATAAAAGAATTGATGATTGACGAATTACAATTGACGATTCAAAACCCAACCTGCCAGCTATCAGCCATTACGCCGCCCACTTTGAGGCTGCCAGCTGATGGCTGAGAGCTGCTTTTTTAAATCGTCAATCTGCAATCATCAATCGTCAATCGAAAGACTGGAAACGTCAACCAGGAGGCTGTCACATGGCCAAGTTCATCATCGCGCCGCACATGCGGCTTCAGGAATGGGTAGCCGAGGAAAAGGGCTACTTTGCGGCCGAGGGCCTGGATTACGAGTTTCACGATGAGCTGACCTCCAACGACGGCAAGAAGCACGACCTCGGCACTAAGGTTGGCGCTTACCAGACCTTTAAGGCCGGGCGCACCGCCAACATGAACTGCGCCTGCCATTGGACGGTCAACATGGCGGCCTCGGCGGGACACGGCAAGCTTTATCCTCACGCTTACTCCATCGCGCCCTCGGGCATTTTTGTTCCGCCGGATTCGCCCGTGCGGCGGCCGGAGGAGTTGGCCGGCGTGCGCATTTCGGTCGGCTTTCAGTCGGGCAGCCATTATTCGACCATCCAGGCGCTGGAACAATATCTGCCCCTGGACAAAATCAATCTGTCCTTCGCCGATGGCCTGCTCTTCAAGCGCATGGAACTGCTGATTGATGGCAAAGTGCCGGCGGCGGCCCTGTTCAGCGGCCCCTACTATTTCGCGGAGCAGCTGGGATTCCGCAAAATTATTGATACAACTTTCATGATTGCCTCGCTGGTGAACGGCGACCCCGATCCACAGGACGTCGAAAAATGCTTCCGCGCCTTGCGCCGGGCCCAGCGCGACATTGATCTGCGCCCAGAGCTGTACACCCACTACTACCAGAAGGAATTCCCTCCCCGCTTCCACTCGCAGATGGATACGCGGCGCTGGGGGCCGGGAGAGCGCATCATCTTCGAGCCCTACACTCGGGAAGCTTACGAAGAGGCCTTCGAATGGATTGCTCAGCGGCAAATCTTCCCCGAAGGGCATGAGGCCGTCTGCAACTACGACAGCGCGGTGCTGGCGGGCGCCAAATAAATTGGCCGGCTTCATGCCAAATGAGTTAGCCGGCGTCATGCTGAGGCGGCTTTAGCGCCGAAGCATCTCGCGTGTTCCAGAGCCTTCGGCCCGCTCACGTGAGGACTCGTCTAACCTGAAGTCAATTCCGCCGTTTCCTGTCCTTTGTGACAAGCGGTTCTTAATTCGTCATTCTTCAATCATCAATCTTCTAGTACGGTCCGATGATCCCCCCAATCTGCCGCGCCGCCGGACCTCCCGTTTCCTTCTCCATGTATTGTGCGATCGCGTCTACATACTTCAGGCCGGAGCCGGTGTTGTAGAGGACTACCGTGTCACTCGGCTTGAAAAAGCCGCTGGCCAATAGCTCGCGATAAGCCACCAGCGCTGCCGCCCCTTCCGGCGCGGCAAAGACGCCCTCCGTGCGCGCCCAGTGCTGCAAGGCTTCCATGATCTCCTGGTCCGTCGCGGCCACCGCTGTGCCTTCGCTCTTGCGCAGGATGTCGAGCATCAGGTAATCGCCATAAGCCTTGGGTACGCGCAAACCGGCCGCCACGGTAGCGGCGTTCGGCCACGCCTCGGCTGTGGATTTGTGTTCATCCCATGCTTTAACAATGGGGGCACAACCGCTGGCCTGCACGCTCACCATCCTGGGGCGCTCTTTGCCGATCCAGCCCAGCGCTTCCATCTCATCGAACGCCTTCCACATACCGATCAGGCCCACCCCGCCTCCGGTGGGATAAATGATGCCGTCGGGCACCTTCCAGCCCAGTTGCTCCACCGCCTCATAGCCCATGGTCTTTTTGCCTTCCACACGAAAGGGCTCTTTCAGCGTGGTGACGTCGAACCAGCCTTCGGCCTGCTTGCGCTCAGCAACCAGGCGCGCGCAGTCGCTGATAAGTCCATCCACCAGAGTGACGTGCGCGCCATAGCTGCGGCATTCCACAAGGTTGGCTCGGGGGACGTCTTTGGGCATGAAGATGTGGGCTTCGATGCCGGCGGCAGCGGAGTAGGCCGCCAGCGCG
The DNA here is from genome assembly GCA_035280085.1 of Terriglobales bacterium. Classification (GTDB taxonomy): domain Bacteria; phylum Acidobacteriota; class Terriglobia; order Terriglobales; family Acidobacteriaceae; genus JAICWP01. Next base: position 15,732 of record DATEGM010000213.1, on the reverse strand, counting down.
CTGGCCGCATTGCCCGCGGAAGGAATGGCCAGCTTCTTTAGGCCATAAGCCCGGGCCATGGTCACCGCCGCCGAGAGTCCACGCGCCTTAAACGACCCGGTGGGGTTCAGGCCTTCATCCTTGATGTAAACGTTGGGATATTCGCGGCTGCGCAGCAGAGGTGTGAAGCCTTCTCCGAGAGAGACCGGCGCAGCCTCCGGCAGGACTTCGCGATAACGCCACATGGTCGGCGCGCGTCCGGCCAGCGATTCGCGCTTGAAGTTTTTCTTTATGGCTGCCAGGTCATAGCGCGCAAACAAAACGCCGCTATCGCGCGGGCAAACGGTTTGGGGCTGCTCGGCGCTCAGTTGTTCGCCGCACCGGGTGCATTCCAGGAAAGTGATTTTCGCCATCGCGCGAAAGTCTAACAAACGCTCACCCTGAGGGCACAGACTCGTGTGTCTTTCTGGTGTTTTCGATACTGCGTTCGAAATCACGGCACAGTTACGATGAGGCCAGTGCTGGGAGCGCTACCGGCCCGGCAATACCCATGCCGAACGCCGGAATCGAAATAGATCGCGTCGCCGCTGCACAGAGTATGAATTTCCGATCCGATGACAAGGTCCATCTTGCCGCGCAGCATATATAGGAATTCCACCCCGGCGTGCTGGTGCAGTCGTTGTTTGTCGCTCGCAACCGCCTGAAACTCGGCTAAGAACGCGTTCAGCTTGCGCTCGTTTGCCGCGAAATCCAGGCTCTCGAACCAGTAGGAAACCTCTCCGCCACCGGGCCGCTCCGGAAAGCGTATGCGCTCCTGTTTGCGCACAATCGCCACCACATGCCGCTTGCGTTCGTCGGTAAAGAAGTAGTCGAGCCCGACACTGAACACCATGGCAATGCGCAGCAGCGTGGGCAGGGTGGGAAACAGTTTGCCGCGCTCCAGCTTCGACAGCATGGCCGGCGAAAGCCCCGTATGCTTGCCGAGTTGCACCAGACCCATGCTTTTTTTCAGCCGCAACCCGCGTAGCTTTTCGCCCAGCTGATAGGGCTTCAGGCCTTCACTGATGGTCTTGTTCATAACAGTTTTCCTCCCAATCAAAGAAGTGAGGCTTTATTTGCGTGTCCCTCACATGAGTTGCGACTTCGCCGCTCCTTTTCTCCTGGTGCAACATCTTTTTATCTATAGTCAATACACGCAACCTCGCTTAGAGGTCAACAGGAACAACTCAACCAATGAAAAAGGAGATTTCGATATGAATTGGACCAACGCTTGGGTGATTACGGCGCTCCTGGCTATGGGCACGGTGGCAACGGCGGCGCCGAAAGGCAACGCCGGAAGTAAGGACATTGTGGACACCGCGGTCGCGGCCGGATCGTTTCAAACGCTGGCTAGAGCACTGCAGGCAGCTGATCTGGTGGATTCATTGAAGGGTCCGGGCCCATTCACGGTCTTCGCACCTACGGATGAAGCCTTCGCCAAGTTGCCGGCAGGCACCTTGGACAACCTGCTCAAACCGGAGAACAAAAACAAACTCCGCGCAATTCTCACCTATCACGTGGTGGCCGGCGATTTGCCCGCAGCCAAGGTGATCGGCCTCTCGTCCGCCAAAACCTTAAATGGCGAGGAGGTGAAGATCACGGCCACCGGTGGCAAGGTCATGGTTAACAACGCCCACGTAGTCAAGGCCGACATCCCCGCTTCCAACGGCGTGATTCACGTAATCGATACCGTGATCCTGCCGCATACGGAATAACCCGTCTCAAACGAAGCAAACTTCAGGAGGAGCTATGAAAAAACTCGATGTTGTCGCAGCAGTACTTCTGGTAATTGGCGGTCTGAACTGGGGCCTGGTGGGAGCAGCGCGATTCGACTTGGTAGCCGCTATCTTCGGCATGCATTTTGGGGAAACCTCGATGCTGAGTTCCGTGGTCTACCTTCTGGTCGGGCTATCGGCGCTTTATCAAGCGGTCTCATGGAAGGCGATTCAGCGGCGCTGGGGTGGAACACCGGCCCTGGCTCGTAGCCACTAACAAAAAGGAGGGCGGTGCTTCGCCGCCCTCTCATTTTTTTCCGCCGGACGAATTGAGGTAGGAGTGAAGGAAGGTTTTATGCAGGAGCAAGTGAGCGCAGCTTCGTTTCGGGCGTCCCGGAATCGAACTGATGGAGCAATCCATGCCAAGTAAAGTGCTGAGCTGGGTTTTGTTTGTGGCCATCTGTTTTGGAGCCGCGGCTGTTGGCGGATGGTTCACCGCCTCCTCTGTGAAAACCTGGTACCCGGAGCTGTTGAAACCGGCTGGGACACCTCCCTCATGGGTCTTCGGCCCTGTATGGTCAGTTCTTTACCTGTTGATGGCGACGGCAGCCTGGGTTGTGTGGGAGCAACGCCACACCTACGATGTCTGGCTCCCTCTAGCCCTTTTCTTCGCACAACTCATCTTGAATGCTGCCTGGTCCTTCCTCTTTTTCGGGCTGCGACGGCCCGGCCTGGCGCTGGTGGAGATTCTCATTCTGTTACTCGCAATCGGGCTGACCGCGGTCAGCTTCTTACGCTGTTTGCCTAAGGCGTTTTGCCTGATGATCCCTTATCTCGGCTGGGTCGCCTACGCCGCCTATTTGAACTTCGGCATCTGGCGCCTGAACCGGGGTGCAGCATGAAAGTCCTGGTCAGCGGTGCCTCCGGCTACGTCGGGCGGCAACTTGCAGACAGACTTTTGCACTCAGGCCACGAAGTCGTTTGTATGGTCCGCAAGAGGGGTACAGTTTCAAACGGCGCCGGCAAGTATGCGCGCATCGTTGAGGCCGATGCTTTGCGCCCCGAGACTCTGGACGAAGCCTTGGCCGGCGTAGAGGTAGCGTATTACCTCATTCACTCCATGTCCGGCCGGGAAGCCGGATTCGACCAGCGGGATCGCGAGGCTGCCTACAATTTTGCTGTCGCGGCTAAGAAAGCCGGCGTACGGCGCGTCATCTACCTCGGAGGGCTCGCGGCAACTGGAGCCAGTGTCTCATTACATCTCAAGAGCCGGCACAACACGGGAGCGGTACTGCGTAAATATGGCCCCACGCTGATTGAGTTTCGCGCGGGCATCATCGTCGGGAATGGGAGTATTTCCTTCGAAATCATCCGCTGCCTGACGGAGCGCCTTCCGCTCATGATCTGTCCCCGCTGGGTTGTCACACGCACCCAGCCGATCGCAATTGACGACGTGCTTGCTTATCTGGTCGCCGCGCTTAATCTAAGCGGACCTGTAGAGCAGCCAATTGAGATCGGAGGCGCCACTGTGGAGACATATCGAAGCATGATGCTCGGCTACGCGCGCCAGCGCGGCCTCAAGCGTTGGCTGGTCCGCGTGCCGGTTCTGACGCCCCGGCTATCATCCTACTGGCTGGACCTGGTAACGCCATTCTCGCCGGCGCTTTCGCGGCCGCTGATTGAAGGGTTGAAAAGCGAGTCTATCTGCACCAGTTCTCTGGCTTCGAAATTGTTCCCGGAAATCCGGCCAATCTCGTACGCGTCGGCCGTCTCCAGGGCGCTCGGACGTTCTGCGCCTTCTCTGCCCCTGCCCTCGCTGGATTCGCCGGCCCATCGAACTCTTCGCGCGGAGGGCGTCATATGTGACCTTCGTGAGGTACTGGTGGATGCATCTCCAGACCGGGTCTTCGCCGTGCTGGAAAACCTTGGCGGCGAGCACGGCTGGCTCAGTTTTGACGTGCTCTGGCGAATTCGCGGTTGGATAGATGAATTGCTCGGCGGCGCAGGAAACTCGCGCGGCCGGTCTCGCCAGTTCGGAATGCGAGCCGGCGATGTGATCGACTTCTGGCGCGTCGAACGTGTGGAAGCGCCGCATACCATCCTCTTACACGCGGAGATGAAACTTCCCGGTGCGGCATGGCTGTACTTTGAGTTACGTGTTGCCGCTTCAGGTCGGACCCTGCTGCGCTGCTGTGCCTGGTTCCAACCCAAAGGTCTGTTAGGCGAAATATATTGGTATCTCCTGTATCCCATACATTTGCTGATTTTCAGGAAGCTGACGTCCGCGGTAAGCCGCCGAACGGAATCCGCCGATGTTGTTGCGCCAGAAGACGCAGTGGCGTAAGGCGACGAGACACTCTGTTGCAAGCGGAAGGCAGTTCAGTAGGACTTAGGAGGATAGGCCTTTCCAATTGACTGCCATCGCGTTCCGAACTACCATCCGCGCCGGAGAAAGGTCATGATCGGCACTACGATCGCGCACTACCGTGTGCTCCGCAAGCTGGGTGGGGGCGGGATGGGCGTGGTCTATGAAGCCGAGGACCTGAACCTGGGGCGCCACGTCGCTCTGAAGTTCCTGTCCGAGAATCTTGCCTCCGATCCTCAGGCATTGGAACGTCTCAGGCGCGAGGCTCGCGCGGCGTCTTCGCTGAACCATCCCAACATCTGCACCATTTACGAGATCGGTCAACACGAGGGCCAGCACTTTATTGCAATGGAATTGCTGGAAGGGGAGACCCTGAAGCAGCGCATCGCGCGCGGGCCGCTGCCGACCGAGCAATGGATCAGCCTTGCGCTACAAATTGCCGACGCTCTCGCCGCCGCGCATGCAAAAGGCATTATCCATCGTGACCTGAAACCAGCCAACATGTTCATCACCGCACTGGGGCACGCGAAGGTGCTGGATTTCGGCCTCGCCAAGCGTTACGTCGCCGACCACAAGCAGATGGTCGCCATGTCGGCTTTACCGACGGTGGCCATGAGTGAAGATTTTGTGACCAGCCCCGGTACGTCCTTGGGAACCATTGCCTACATGTCGCCCGAGCAGGCGCGTGGGGCTGAACTGGACGGGCGCACCGATCTGTTTTCCTTTGGCGCCGTGCTTTACGAGATGGCGACGGGCAAGATTCCTTTTCCCGGCAACACTTCCGCGGTGATTTTCGAGGGTATCCTCAACCGCGAACCGGCCCCGCCGCGCGGCCTCAATCCCAGCATGCCGGCGGAACTGGAAGCCATCGTTTACCGTTGCCTGGAGAAAGATCGGGCTAAACGTTATCAGTCTGCCCTTGAACTGAAGTCCGAACTCTTGCGGGTTCAGCAGTTCATCGCTGCGGAACAAAGCGGCACCGTTACGATCAGCCGCCTGGTGCGCCAGCCTCGAGTAATGGTCACCGTGGCCGTCCTGATCATCGCTGTTGCTTTGGCCAGTGCTTGGTCGTATCGCCGATATCAGAAGCGGCAGTGGGCGCGAGAGCAGGCACTTCCCGAGGCTCAGAAGCTCATTAACCAGCAGAAGCCAATGGAAGCCTACAGGCTCTACCGGCTAGCGCTGAAGAATGCGCCACACGATCCCATGATTCAGAAGTGGGCGGCACGAACTCTTTCGCTCTTGCCCGTCTTTACGACTCCGGCAGGTGCCGACGTCTATGCCAAGGACTACATTGACGTCAACGGCCCTTGGGAATACCTGGGCCAAACGCCGCTCTCCAATTTGCGGCTGCCCTTCGGCCACTACCGCTGGAAGATCACTAAGCCCGGCTACGCTTCCATCGAAGTCGGCGCGGAAGCGAGTGTCACCAGCAAGGGACTGCTTCTGGACCCCACGAGAGCCCTGCCTGTTGGAATGGTGCATGTGCCCGCGGGAGCGGTGCAGGTCGGCGTTGGGCCGGAAATGGAACTGCCGGACTTTTTTATTGATCAATATGAAGTCACCAACCGCGCGTACAAGAGGTTTATCGACTCCGGTGGATATCGTGACCAACACTACTGGAAGTTCCCATTTGTAAACAGCGGCCGCAAACTGAGCTGGGATGAAGCCATGTCTCAGTTCCGCGATAAAACCGACCGGCCAGGACCTTCGACTTGGGAGGTCGGCAGCTACCCCACGGGTCAGGAGGATTATCCCGTTTCAGGCGTGAGTTGGTACGAAGCGGCAGCCTACGCGGAGTTTGCCGGCAAAAGCCTCCCCACCATATATCACTGGTACCGCACCGCCAACATGGGACTGTTCTCCGACATTCTGGGACTGAGCAACTTCTCTACCAAGGGGCCGGCGCGGGTCGGGAGTTATTCCGGGCTCGGCGCGTTCGGCACCTACGACATGGCGGGCAATGCGAAAGAGTGGTGCATGAACACAGCGGGAGATCGACATTATTTGCTTGGCGGCGCCTGGAACGATCCTGTTTACATGTACCAGGAGGCTGACGCGCGGCAGCCGTTCGATCGCTCCGCAACCAATGGGATCCGCACGGTGAAATACCGGGGAGCCCTTTCCAGCGCATGGCTTCAACCCGTCAATCAACTCCATCGGGATTACAGCCACGAGAAGCCGGTTTCCGATGCGGTGTACAACGCCTACGCCAGTTTGTACGCATATGATCGCACTCCGCTGGAAGCAAAAATCGAGGCGGCAGACGATACTTCGCCTTACTGGCGAAAACAGCTCATCACGTTTAACGCAGCCTATGGCAACGAGCGCGTGCCCGCGTACCTTTTTCTTCCCAAGACCGGCTCGGCGCCCTATCAGGCCGTGGTTTACTTCCCCCATTCTGGTGCGACGGTGGCCCACACCTTTGATGATAGCCAGCTGGTCATGGTGGACTTCCTCATCAAAAGTGGCCGCGCCGTGATGTTCCCCATTTACGCCAACACTTTTGAGCGGCTAAGGGACAACCCTGATGCGGGATCGCACGCCTATCGCGACCAATTGATCCAAGACGAGAAGGACATGAGTCGTGCTATCGATTACCTGGAAACACGCTCCGATCTCGATCACAACCGGCTCGCCTACTACGGTATTAGCTGGGGTGGCGACGTCGCTCCCATAATGCTGGCCATCGAAAAACGCTTCAAGGCCGCCGTGTTGGTAGCGGGGGCATTAGAGGGCAATCGGGAACTGCCGGAAATTGACGGAGTGAATTTTGCGCCTCGTGTCACGGTCCCGGTACTAATGCTCAACGGCCGTTACGACTTCATGTCCCCGGTCACGCAACAAGAGCCGCTGTTCCGTTCCCTGGGTACTCCCGCCAAAGACAAACGGTACGTCCTGTTTGATTCGGGGCATACTCCACCCGTTACTCCGTGGTTCAAGGAAAGCCTTGACTGGCTGGACAGATATCTGGGTCCAGTCAAATAGATGAACCACTCGAAAGCTGCGACAATCGTCGATATTGTCGCCCTCCGGAAGACATCAGTCGCCGGATCTCTCATCCAATTTCCTAAGCACATCTCCGGCAAGCATCCTCGTTAACTGATCCGCCGGCATTGTTTTCGCAAGTCCTGCCGCCTGGCCAGACCACAACTGCATGTAGTCCAGCGAACCGGCCCCCTCGGAAGCGGCACGCAAGGGCGCAACGAGCGTTGCTGCATAGGGGAAAGCAGGCGCCGTATCCGACATCGGTCCGGCTTCCTGGAGATACCGGTTGAAAATGCCTCGGGCGGGTCGTCCGCTGAAGAGGTTAGTTACAGCCGTGCCCATCTCCGCTGCTTGCGCAAGCGCCTGACGGTATAGAGGAGATACGTTGGCCTCTGGGCAGAACAGATACGCAGTGCCCAATTGCACACCTGATGCGCCCAGAGCGAGCGCCGCGACTATGCCTCTCGCATCCGCAATACCGCCGGCTGCTATTACTGGAACGGAAACTGCATCCCTCACCTGCGGCAGCAACGCAAAGAGTCCAAGTTGAGTCGCTATATTCGTTTCGAGGAACATGCCCCTGTGGCCGCCCGCCTCAAGGCCCTGGGCGATAATGGCATCGCAACCGCACGACTCAAGCCATTTTGCCTCTCTTACACTGGTCGCCGACGACAGAATCTTAATGCCCTGCCTTTTGAGTCGCTCCACCAGTTCCAGCTTGGGCAGCCCAAAATGGAAGCTCACGACTTCCGGTCTCACCTCCTCCATTACGGCGCACATCTCGTCGTCAAACGGGAGCCGAAGCCGGGTTGGGGCAACGCTCTCAATGTCCAGTTCTAAGCGTTTGTAATGTGGTCTCAGGAAACTCTTCCATCTTTCTGTTGCGGCGCTGTCGAGAGCCTCCATCGTGTGGCAAAAGAAGTTCAGGTTGAAAGGCCGCCTCATCCCCTGCCGGAGTGCGCGTACTGCCTCACGGACTTGATCGGGGCTGAGCAACGCGCACGCGAGTGACCCTAGCGCTCCCGTCGAAGACACGTTACGGGCCAATGCAACGGAATCGGAGCCCGCCATGGGCGCTTGTATGATGGGAATCTCAAGTTTCAAAACATCGAGCAGGCGATGATCGGGCCAGGATTGCATCTCAACATTGTCTCGCATGGGCTGAAATAATGCCCTTCCTGCCTTCAGGTGTAGTGCCCCCGCTGGACAGTCGGCTCGACGGAGGTCACTCGCAGGATCCCGTGCGAGCGCAGGAGGGTTTGTTAGACGCTCTCGGCGGGAAGGCGGCGCAGCAACCCCGACGCGCGCCGAAACCACGGGCGCTCCTGGCGCGCCTGAAAGCGCGGCATGGTCGGTTTCTTGTTCAGGATGCGCTGCGCCCACTGCCGCGCTTCGCCTTGGCGCTGCTGTGAGGCAAGAAATGTCGCGTAGTTGTACTGAGTCTCAGAAAGTGTCGAAACTTGTGTGACCTGCTGAAACAGCGAGGCCGCTTTGTCCGTCTGCCCGGTGAGCGCATAAGCCTGGGCCAGCAACCCCTGGGCGCGGTAGTAGCCGTGCTTGGGGTCCTGCGCCACCACGCGCTCCAGGTCGGGAATGGCGGCGGCCGGTTCCCCCAGTTCCAGGCTGCAAACCGCGCGATGATAGAACGGATCGGGATGATCGGTGCGTGGCGAGATCGCTTTGTTGTAGCCGTCGCGGGCGCGCGCGTATTTACCGTCTTCCCGGTAGAGATCGGCTAACTCTTCATAATTTCCCGCGGAAGGATTGTCGAGGACGGCAAACTCCAGTTCACGGATGCGGCTCCGCCGCGGAAAAGCTTTGAACGACTGCCGCAGCAGCCCCAGGTCCGGCACCGCCTCCACCAGGAGATAAATGATCGCTCCCAGCGCCCCGCCGAAAATGATGATGAAAATCCACCACGTATCCGGCCGGCGGCGGATGAAGTGCACAATCGCCAGCGCCTGAAGGATGATCCCCCAGGAGAAGAAATAGAAGATCGAACCCATCGTGAACGGACTTTACCTGAACTATAACATGTGCCTGAGCGGCTTTTTGCTGGCTTAGCGCCAATCGTCCGCGCTGGCAGCGGAGCTTGCTCTGCTAGAATTTGAGCAGTGAAGCCTCCCATCCGCCTGCTGGCTATAGATATTGACGGCACCCTGCTGAACAGCCAGTTCCAGATTCCCCCCGCCAACCTGGACGCCCTGCGGCGGGCGCATGAAGCTGGGGTGGAGATCACCCTGGTCACCGGCCGCCGGCACACCTTTGCCCTGCCTATCGCCCAGCAACTCGGTTTTGACCTGTATCTGATCAGCTCCAATGGAGCTGTCACTCGCTCCCTCGATGGCGAACTTTTCCACCGCGACCTGTTGCCGATGGGCACGGCGCGTGAGCTAGTTGCCGCCATGCGGGAATATCGCGGCAACACAGTTATCACTTTCGACACCGAAACCAAGGGCGCGCTGGTTCTGGAGCGCATGGACGAACTGACCGGGAGTATCCAGCGCTGGCTGGAGAAGAACATGCAATTCATTGATTTCGTGGTGCCTATTGAAAAGGCGCTGCTCAGTGACCCCGTCCAGGCCATGTTTTGCGGCAACATCGAGCGCATGCGCGGCGCGCTGCAAACCCTTGCCGGCTGCGGAGTTGCCGGCCGCATCACGGTCCTGCGCACGGAATACCCGGTGCGCGACCTCTGCATCGTAGATGTGCTGAACCAGGGCTGCTCCAAGGGGCATGCAGTGGAGCGGTGGGCCACCTACCGCGGCATCGCCCGGGAACAGGTCATGGCCATTGGTGATAACTACAATGACGTTGAGATGCTTGAGTTTGCGGGTATCCCGGTTATCATGGGGAATGCCTCCCCAGAGTTGCGGAACCGGGGCTGGATGGTTACCGGGCTGCACGACGAAGCAGGCGTGGCTATGGCGGTGGAGCAGGCACTAAGTGGCGCAAAAACAGCAGTTTAGGGCTTCACTCCAAATTCGATGAAGTTTTTCTCCAAAATCGGAGTTTTGCTCATTTTGGGAACCTGCACCGCTTTTGCAGGCGAAGTCGCGGTCTTGAGCAACGGTTTTTCCATCCGCCACGACCACCGCGCCGTGCTGCAGCAGGTCACGCGCCTCTATTTCGCCCCGGGCAACGACAGTTACGTGGATATCCCCAACGCCGAAATCATCCGCTTCGACAAGGACAATACCCCGGTACAGCGGTGGGCGCCTTCTGCTCCGGCCAACCCGGATGTGAATGACGCGGTGAGCGCGGCCAGCACGAGGCACCAGCTTGATTCCGATTTCATCACCAGTGTGATCCACGCGGAAAGCAGTTTCAATCCGCACGCCATCTCACCCAAAGGTGCACAAGGGCTGATGCAGTTGATGCCGGGTACGGCCTCCAAGCTGGGGGTGGAGAATCCTTTTGATCCGGCCGCGAATGTGGATGGCGGCACGCACTACCTGCGCGAACTGCTGGACTACTACCACGGCGACATGGCCAAGACGCTGGCTGCCTACAACGCTGGTCCGCAGCGGGTAGCCAAGTACCATGGGGTTCCGCCGTATCGCGAAACGCATGCCTACGTAGCCAAGGTCATACGCGAGTTTAATCGTAAGAAGCTGGCGGAGCAGCGCGCCCAGGCCGCCCCTATAGCGCAGTCCGCCCATAAGAAGACTTTGAGCCGAAGCGGTAACCGTCAGAGTGTATCCACTCCCACGCGGCTGCCCGGCCGCTCCGTCCAAAAACAGGCCGGGACAGGTTCCTAATCCCTTGCGGGCGGGAAGCAACGTTGACCTGCCGCAATAAGGTCATTTAGTTTGGAGGTTTGCCCCTGGGCCCGGCGCCCGCATGACCAAGAAGCGCATCCTTACTACCTCCGTAGTTGTTATCGTCCTGGGCCTGCTGGTGTATTTCCAGGTGGAGCACTGGCGGTCCTTTGACTGGGCCCGCTTTCGCGCGGCCAGCCATGTACACCCGCTGCAGATCGTCATTGCCGTAATCCTCATTTACCTTACCTACGTTCTGCGGGCAGTGCGGTGGCAGGTGTTCCTGGAGCCGGTGTGCCAGGCGCGGTCGCAGAACCTGATTCCGGCTACGTTCATCGGTTTCACAGGGCTGGCACTGCTGGGACGGCCGGGGGAGTTCATTCGTCCCTACCTGATTGCAAAGAAGGAAGACGTCACAGTTTCCTCCCAGATCGGAGTATGGACGGTAGAGCGCATTTTCGATACTGGCGCCTTCACGGTTTTGATGGCGATTGACGTTTTCTTCTCCGCCAAGATCAAAGCCAATCCTTATGTGGGCAAGTTTCAATGGGCAGCCGCGGTTCTCTGTCTGCTGGTGGCCTTCATGGCTTTGGTCGCGGTCATGATCCGCAGGCGCGGCCCGCAGGTAGCCAAGTATCTTCACGGAATGACCTCGAAGGTGTCCACCGGACTGGCACACCACGTGGACCAGAAGGTGCGGGCTTTTGGGGATGGGTTGAACACCGTCGCGGGGCCGAAATCATTCGCCAAGCTGGTGGCGCTGTCCCTGGCAATCTGGTTTCTGATTGCCCTGGCTTACCGGGAAGTGACCCATTCCTACCCGCCGGATCCGGGCGAGCAGGTGGTGGAGCAAGGCCCACCGTCAGTGGACGTGGAAACCGCCAAACTGGCTGATTTGCCGGAGCTGGCCGGACAACCGCTGGCGCCAGACACCGTGGATGAGTTACAGCCGGCACTGCACGCCAAGGGCTACGAACTGAACGAATATCAGGGCGAGCTATGGCTCACGCGCAAGGGCAAACGCTTGAAGAAGGTTGGCGACCATCCTCATCTCAGCAACATGGACGTGGCCCACGTGCTGCTGCTGATGGGCTTCAGCATGATTGGCTCAGTGGCGCAGCTGCCGGCGGTGGGAGGCGGCAGCCAACTGGCGGTGATCAGTGCGCTGCAGGTGATTTATGGAATCCCTCCGGAAGCGGCGGTGAGTTGCGGCATCCTGCTGTGGCTGGTGACGTTCATGGCTTGCATTCCAGTAGGACTGTTCTTCGCCCATCGCGGGCACCTTTCGCTGCGCAAACTCTCGGCGGAGAGCCACAAGGAAGAGGAGCGGGAGCAACAGTCGGAACCGCTTCTGGCGGGAAACAATCCCCACGGCTTCTCCGCCATTCCGGACGACGCGGCGGACGTCGGGCGGGCACACCGCGCGCAGCAGGAGCCGCGTTCGCAGCCGCCTCGCCGGCCCTAGCCAGCATTTGCAACCGCCTTGATACAATCGGTTTATCGCTAACAGCTTAGCGCCAAGATGAAGTGTCCTTTTTGCGGCTTCGTAAACGACAAGGTAGTGGATTCGCGGGAGAGCAAGGAAGCCGAATCCATTCGCCGGCGGCGGGAGTGCCTGCAGTGCGGCAAACGCTTCACCACCTATGAGCGAATTGATGAGATCCCCTACATGGTCGTCAAGAAGGATGGGCGGCGGGAAAAATTCGAACGGCAAAAGGTTTTGAATGGTCTGCTGCGCGCCTGCGAAAAGCGGCCGGTGTCCATGGGAAAACTGGAGCAGATTGTCAACGAGGCGGAGTCTTTCGTCATTGATTCGGCCGAGCGCGAGCGCAAGAGCAGCGAAATCGGCGAGCTCATCATGAACCGGTTGCGCAAGTTGGACAAGGTGGCGTACGTGCGCTTCGCCTCCGTGTACCTGGATTTCAAGGACGTGCAGGAGTTCATGACCGAGTTAAAGGACCTGCTGAAGACAAAGGAAGGGGCGCCGTTGGCGCCGAAGGCAAAGGGCGGAGTGCGGATTTGAGGTTGATTGCAACAAGGGTGAGCGGCTTCAGCCGCTGAGGTGTGAGCATCCCTAGCTGCTGGCCAGTTATCCTAGAGAGTACCTCAGGGGCTAAAGCCCGCATCGTTTGCGACGTCTAATGCAGGCCTGAAGGCCTGCGCCACCCATTGACGGTTTGCGGAATACGATCTGATCAGAGCATGGCGTACCAAATCACATTGATTCCCGGAGATGGCATCGGGCCTGAGGTTACCGACGCCACGGTTCGCATTCTCGAAGCTACCGGCCTTAAATTCGATTGGGAAAGGTGCAATGCCGGGCAGGAAGCGTACGAAAAATACGGCGAATACCTGCCCAAAGGCTTGCTGGATTCAATTGAGCGCACGCGCGTGGCGCTGAAGGGCCCGGTGACCACGCCGATTGGGGGCGGCTTTTCCAGCATCAATGTGGCCCTGCGCAAGCACTTCGAGCTGTACGCCAACTTTCGCCCCATTCGCAACCTGCCGCACATTCCCACCCGCTATCCCGACGTGGACCTGATCATCGTGCGCGAAAACACGGAAGGCCTGTATTCGGGCATCGAGCATGAGGTGGTGCCCGGGGTAGTGGAGAGCCTGAAAATCATCACCGAGAAGGCCTGCCTGCGAATTTCGCGGTTTGCCTTTGAGTATGCGCGCAAGAACAAGCGCAAGAAAATCCATTCCATACACAAAGCCAACATCATGAAGCTTTCGGATGGGCTTTTTCTACGCTGCTCGCGGGCGGTTTCCAAGGAATACCCGGAGATCACCTACGGCGAGCACATCGTGGACAACACCTGCATGCAGCTGGTGATGAATCCTTACCAGTACGACATGCTGCTTCTGGAAAACCTGTACGGCGACATCATCTCCGACCTGTGCGCGGCGTTCGTGGGCGGTCTGGGCCTGGTGCCGGGCGCTAACCTGGGCGACCATGCGGCCGTTTTCGAGGCGGTGCATGGGTCGGCTCCCGACATAGCGGGAAAGAACATCGCCAATCCCACGGCGGTGCTGCGGTCCTCGCTGCTCATGTTGCGGCACCTGGGCGAGCACGACGCGGCCTGGCGCATCCGCACCGCGCTAGAGAAGGTCTACCGGCAGCGCGACAAGCTCACTCGTGACGTGGGCGGCAAGGCGGGCACTTCACAATTCGCCGATTCAGTAATCGAGGCCATGCAGTCGGAGCAAGTGCCGGAACCGGCGCGCGTCTGAAAGTTCTACTTACCTCATCCCCAGCGTCGTATCACGAGCCAATGAGATTGACGCTAACCGCCCTCAGGGAGTAACATTCGGCCACATTTCAGGGTAGTTGCTGGAAAGCGGCTCATATTCCTGGGGTTGGTCTGGGGTCTGTGGGGAAATTGGTTGCAACAACGCGACGCATCGGTGTGGTGCTCTTCCAGTTGGGCGGACCCGACACACTGGAAGCGATAGAACCTTTCCTTTACAACCTGTTTTGCGATCCGGACATTATTGATTTTCCCTTCGCGCGCATCGGGCGCAAGGCTCTGGCGAAACTGATCTCCACCACGCGGGCGCGCAAGGTGGAGCACCACTATTCCGTGATTGGGGGAGGGTCGCCCATCCGCAAGCACACTGAGAGGCAGGCCCGGGCGCTGCAAGAGTCTCTAGCGGAGGCGGGAATTGACGCCACCTGCGTGGTGGCCATGCGCTACTGGCATCCCTTTACCCGCGAGGCCATCGCCCAGCTTGAGGCCGCGGCGGTAGAGGAAATCGTCCTCCTGCCGCTTTATCCCCAATATTCCACCACCACCACCGGCAGCAGCCTCAACGAATGGACCCGCTGTTTTCCGGCCTCAGCCATCCCTGTGCATTGTGTGCGGGAGTTTTATCAGCATGAGAGCTACCTGCAGGCGGTGGTGGAAAAAGTGGAAGAAGCGCTGGAGAAGTTCCCGCGGGGTTCGGAACCGCTGCTGCTATTCAGCGCGCACAGCGTGCCTACAGCGGTAGTGGAGAAGGGCGATCCCTACCGGAGACAAATCGAAGAAACCGTGGAAATGGTGATGGAACGGGGCGGATGGCGCAACCGCTACCGGCTCTGCTACCAGAGCAAAGTAGGAGCCAGCAAGTGGCTGCAGCCATCGCTCAGAGCCACGCTGCGCCAGGCGGCAGCCGAAGGAGAACGGCAGATTTGCGTGGTGCCGATTTCCTTTGTTTCCGACCACGTGGAGACATTGGGTGAAGTAGACCACGAGGCGCGCGAGCAGGCCGCCCAACTGGGGCTTACGCAATTCGAGATGTCGGCAGGATTGAACGATTCACCGACCTTTATTGCCGCGCTGGCGGACCTGGTGGCCACGGCCATCGGAGCTCCGCAGCGTAGCCAAAGCGACAGGGAGCGCCTGGTAGCGGCCGACTGAGCAGTCGGCCGCGCATCAGGGGAGCCGGTCGCGAAACGGGGTAAGAACTGATGGCAGATGAGCAATCGAAAGCAGGGGGCATCCTTGGGCATCTTCCTCCCCTGCCACGCAAACCGCTGAACAACTCCGTAATCGCCATGGAGCAGGCGTATCGCCAGCGCAAAGCATTGCCGGCGTTGACCGACGCTGAGGTGGAAGCTCTGAAGGCGGGCGTGCCCATGCCCTGGGAAGCGGGCGGCGCAGGGGTCAGCGCGGCTCCGGCGGCCAGCACCGCTGCGGCAACCCAGGCGGCCGCACCGGCAGCTTCCGCGGCGGTGGCAGTGGCAGAGCCGCCAAGCGGCGCTTCCGCGGGCATGACGGAAACGGTGAAGGCGCTGTTGGCCTCCTATCCCAAATGGAACAAGTCTTCGGTGGCGGCTGAGCAGGCCCGCAGGAAACGCAAAGGACTGCCCCTGCTGAGTGATGCGGAGATGGCGGCGCTG
>DATEGM010000212.1:0-8591 GCA_035280085.1 Terriglobales bacterium | reverse complement strand
ATTGGTTACATGGAAATGCCCCCTTGCAACCTTCCTCAATTAACGCGAAACTACTGCTGAGAACCGACGCTGTTCATGAATATCGCCCTCTTCGGCGGTACCTTCGATCCCGTGCACAAAGGTCATCTCGCGCTGGCCCAGGCGGCCCAGCAGCGCTTCGACCTCAGGCAAATCCACTTCGTTCCCGCTAACGTCCCTCCCCTGCGCTCAGGCCAGCCCCTGGCTTCCTTTGAGGACCGCTACGCCCTGCTGGCGCTGGCCACCCTCGGCGAGAAGGCGTTCTTCCCGTCTCGGCTGGAGGCCCCGCGCGCTGTGGCCGGGGACCAGTCCGGAGGGGTGGTTGAGATACCGCGCCCGCGTAAGGGCGCCAAAGCGGCACACGGCCATATGCATCACGACCAGCCCGGGGTCAACTATTCCATTGACACGGTGCGCCGCTTCAAGCGCACCCTGGGCAGGAGCGATCGCCTGTTTTTTCTCATCGGCATTGACGCGTTTCTCAAGATCGCGGAATGGAAAGAACCGGAGGCGCTGCTGGGCGAAGCGGAATTCATCGTGGGCAGTCGGCCCGGACACAGCCTCGCCCAGGTGGCGGAGGCGTTGCCCGAAAGCCTTCGACCCAGGCAGTCCGTCAGCCAGGCATTTCGCAAGCAGCCGCCGCAGGGCGAGTTGGTGCTGGGCCCGGCACACATCCACTTCCTCGAGGACGTCAATGTGCCCGTGTCCTCCACCCAGATTCGAGCTGCCGCTGTGAGCGGTCGCTCCCTGGCGCGCTTTGTACCCGAGCCGGTGGCGGAATACATCAAAAAGATGCGCCTATACCGGCCGGCGCAGGCGGGTGCGGCGCAGGGGGCGGAGCCAAGAGCTAAGGGCCAGCAGCTAAGAGCCAACGAAGGATGATCCAACTGTCTACTATGGCCAAGAAGAACAACCTTAAGCAGCAGGTCTCGCAAGCCATCGGTGCTTGCGTGGAGAAGAAGGCGGAAGACGTCGCAATCCTGGAAATGGAGAAGGGCTCCGGCGCCTTCACCGATTATTTCGTGGTCTGCAGCGGCTCGAATCCGCGGCAAATCCAGGCTATTTCTGATGAGGTGGAGCAGCGCCTGAAAAAGGTCGGCCTGCATCCTGTCAACATCGAAGGCTACAGGCAGGCGGAGTGGGTGCTGCTTGATTATGTGGACTTCGTGGTCCACGTCTTTTCCGAAAAGGCGCGCAAGTATTACGACCTGGAGCGGTTGTGGAAGTCGGCCCGGCGTCTTGAGCCTTCTGAATTGACCACCCGGCGCGGGCGGACCCGCTTGGAGAACGCGGAGGAAACGCCCCGCCCGCGCCGCAGGAAGGCTTGATGGCCAAGGCCGAGCACGACCCCACACCCTCCGCATCGGCCGCTGCGCCGGCTGTCGCCTCTCCCGCCGGGCAGATTCTTTCTTCTTGGGTCGCAGCCGATCCCCTCTCCCTCGGACTCCTGGAAAAAGCTCGGCGCGTGGCGGCCAGCGCCTCCACTGTCCTGATTCGCGGCGAGAGCGGCACCGGCAAGGAGCTGCTCGCTTTTCTCATCCACTACCTCGGCGCCGGGCGCGACGAGCCTCTGGTCAAAATTGACTGCGCCAGCCTTCCCCGCGAGCTCATGGAAAGCGAGCTGTTCGGCTACGAGCGTGGCGCTTTCACCGGGGCTGTCCAGGCCAAGCGTGGGCGCCTCGAGTTGGCCGGGGCAGGCACTCTAGTGCTCGATGAGATTGCCGTTCTTACGCCGGCCATGCAGGCCAAGCTTCTGCGCGTTCTCGAAGAGAAACGATTTGAGCGCTTGGGCGGCAATCGCACTATTACCCTTTCCGCCCGCGTCATTGCCGTCACCAATGCGGACTTGGAGAAAGCCGTGGCCGACGGCGCCTTCCGCCAGGACTTGTTTTATCGCCTGAACGTAATCCCACTCGTGGTACCGCCTCTACGGGAGCGCCCTGGCGATGTTCGTCCGCTTATCGAGCACTTCCTGCCCCAACTGGCGGAACTTCACCGCCGCCCTCATCGCAAGCTCTCCGCCTCCGCGCTGGCGCTGCTCGAGGCTTACGACTATCCCGGCAATGTGCGCGAGCTTCGCAACTTGCTGGAGCGTGCGTTGGTTCAGGGTCAGGGACCGGAAATCACGCCTGCCGACCTGCCTCAGCGTGTCCGCGAGAATGGTCCCAGAAAAATGACTCTGGAGGAACTGGAGCGCTCCTACATCGCCGAAGTGCTCGACGCCACCCGTGGCAAAAAAAGCCGCGCCGCCGAAATTCTGGGCATCAGCCGTAAGACCCTGCTGGAAAAGCGTAAGCGCTACGGCCTGGACTAAACCGGTTCCTATGGCCAAACCGGGGTTAGGGAAGCTCTGATAAAGTTCATATCTGTCATCCCGAGCGAAGCAGAATTGCCTCGCCAGGCAGTTCTGCGGAGTCGAGGGACCTTGCGTTTGTTGTGTCGTGCTTAATCAGAGTTTCCTTAGCGGGAGATATGGCCTGCAGAATGTGCTTCGTATCAAAGCATGGCTTCAGCCATGCCGCAAATGTCCCGCTTATTCGGCCGTCTTCCTGAGCCGAGTGCGACTGAGCTTGCGCAAGGAGCGCGAGGCGAAGGACCTGGGCATTTCACGACGTGCGCTCACCAAACACCGAAAGCTCACCTCCACCCGCTTCTCCCCTCTGATACTCTGTAACGTTTCTCCGCCGTCTGACTCGAACCACCAGGAGCACGATTGAAACCTCCTAACGATAGTTCCCCCAATCGCAGGCAGTTCTTGCAGTCCACGGCTATGGCCGGCGTGGCCGCCGCCTTAAGCGCGCCCCTGGCGCAGGCAGCTCAGAATCGCGCCCCGGACATTCCAGCCTTCGAATTAGACGAGCTTACCGTCCACGACCTGCAGCAGGCCATGAGTTCGGGCAAGTTCAGCGCTCGCTCTCTCACGCAAAAGTACCTCGCCCGCATCGAAGCCTTAGACAAGCACACCATCAACTCTGTAATCGAGCTCAACCCCGACGCGCTGGCCATCGCCGAACAACTCGATCGCGAGCGCAAAGCCAAAGGGCCGCGCGGACCTCTGCACGGCGTCCCGGTTCTCATCAAGGACAACATCGGTACTCATGACCGCATGATGACCACCGCGGGTTCGCTGGCCTTGCTGGGATCCATTCCGCCGCGCGATTCCTTTGTTGCCCAGAAGCTGCGGGAAGCCGGTGCTGTTATCCTCGGCAAGACCAATCTCAGTGAGTGGGCGAACATTCGCTCCACGCATTCCACCAGCGGCTGGAGCGCTCGCGGCGGGCAGACTCATAATCCCTATGCCCTCAACCGCAACCCTTGCGGCTCCAGTTCCGGCTCCGGCGCCGCTGTTTCTGCCAACTTGTGCGCCATTGCCATTGGCACAGAAACCGACGGCTCCATCATCTGCCCCTCCAATGCCAATGGGTGCGCAGGCATCAAGCCCACCGTGGGCTTGGTCAGCCGGGCGGGTATCGTTCCCATCTCGCACAGCCAGGACACCGCCGGGCCTATGGCACGCACTATCGCCGACGCGGTCGCCCTTCTGGGAGCGCTCACTGGCGTGGATGGAAACGATTCCGCCACCGCCGCCAGTAGCGGCAAGGCACAATCCGATTACACACGTTTTCTCGATCCAAAAGGCTTGCGCGGCGCCCGCCTGGGAGTGGTGCGCAAAGCCTTTGGCTTCAATCCGGCCGTGGACCGCATCCTGGAGGAAGCCCTGGCCGAAATGAAGCGTCAGGGCGCGGAACTGGTTGACCCTGCCGACCCGCCCACCTGGGGCAAGTGGCGCGATCAGGAAAACGAAATTCTGCTCTACGAGTTCAAGGCTGATCTGAATTCGTATCTCGCCGGCCTGGGACCTCAAGCCCCTATTCACACCTTGGAGGAAGCCATCAAGTTCAACGACGCCCATGCCCGAGAAGAAATGCCTTACTTTGGCCAGGAATTATTTGTTCAGTCGCAATCCAAGGCCCCGCTGACCAGCAAAGATTACCGGGATGCGCTGGAGGCAGCACAGCGGCTGGCGCGGAAAGAAGGCATTGATGCCATCATGGACCAGCACAAGCTGGACGCTTTGGTCGCTCCCAGCGGCGGCCCCGCGTGGCTAACGGACCTGGTGGACGGTGATTCCTTTGGCGGCGGCAGTTCCAGCGCAGCCGCCGTGGCTGGCTATCCCGCCATCACTGTGCCTGCGGGTTTCATTTTTGGTCTGCCCGTGGGCATTTCTTTCTTCGGCCGGGCCTGGAGCGAGCCCACGCTGATCCGCATTGCCTATGCCTTCGAGCAGGCTACCAAGGTGCGCAAGCCGCCTAAGTTCCTGCCAACCGCGGACCTGAAGGTCATTTAATTGACGATTGAAGATTGACGATTGTGCAATTCGCTCCCGAAGGCTCGGAATACGCCGTGTGCCGTTCATAAGCTTTAGCCAGCCCAAGGGCGAAATTGTTTTTAGCCCAGGGCGTCAGCCCTGGGTAAGCAACCCAATAATTGTGGAGCCCATGAGGGGCGGCACAAACAAGCGCAAGGTCCTTCAACTCGCACTCCCCTCCTGCAAAGCGGGATTGCTCGCGCTCACTCAGGATTACAGGAGGAAAGGAATCACCTTGCCGGCGCGGCTGCCACGCCCTCCCGAAACACTCGATGAATGAAGCAGCTTGAGTGACGATTCGAACCTCACCGTGGGCGCCTCTTCGGTGAACGTGGAAGTTCCTCATCCGCTACTACCTCCCGCCGCCGTTCGGCTCTATTTGGGCCCGCTCTCGTGCTATAATCCTTACCAGCTCTTGACCGACTAACATCCTGTAAATGCAAGCAGTTAGCCCAATTCCGCGGCGTCAGGCTGAGCCGCGAGGTTCCACGATTTTTTTGCGCCAGAACGAGGCGATAACAACAAACGCTAAGAACTAAAAGCCAAGAGCTACAAGCTAAAAGCTAACCAGCTAGGAAGCTACGAATGGCAGACGAACAAAATCCCCAACTTCCCTTGACCCCTCCTCCCGGCGACGGTGGTGCGGGCGGCGGTCAGCCGCTGAACATCGTGCCCATCAACATTGAAGAGGAGATGCGGCGGTCCTATCTCGACTACTCCATGTCGGTGATTATCGGCCGCGCTCTTCCCGACGTGAAGGACGGGCTGAAGCCGGTGCATCGCCGCATCCTCTACGCCATGCACGACATGGGCTTGCTGCACAACCGCAAGCACGTGAAGTGCGCCAAGGTGGTTGGCGAATGTCTTGGCAAGTACCATCCCCATGGCGATGCCGCGCTCTACGACGCACTCGTGCGTATGGCGCAGCCTTTCTCGCTTCGCTATCCCCTTGTGGACGGACAGGGAAATTTCGGTTCGGTAGATGGCGATCCTCCCGCGGCCTACCGTTACACCGAATGCCGCATGACGGCCATCGCCGAGGAATTGCTTTCCGATATTGACAAGGACACCGTGGACTTCCTTCCCAATTTTGACGAGTCCACCGTCGAGCCCGTGCTTCTGCCTACGCGCGTTCCCAACCTTCTGGTGAATGGCGCCAACGGCATTGCCGTGGGCATGGCTACCAACATCCCGCCGCACAATTTGACCGAAATTGTGGACGCCACCATCACCCTGGTCAACACCCCGGCCACGCCACTGGCCGAAATTTTAAAATTCGTGAAAGGCCCGGACTTTCCCACCGCCGGCATCATCCACGGCCGCAGCGGCATTCACGAGGCCTACAAGACCGGCCGCGGCCGCTTCATGATGCGCGCCCGCGCTGCCATCGAAAATATCACCAAAGAGCGCCAGGCCATTGTGGTCACCGAGATCCCCTACCAGGTCAACAAGGCGCGCCTCATCGAGCGCATCGCCGATCTGGTCAACAACAAGGTGATTGACGACGTGGGCGACATCCGCGACGAATCCGACCGCGAAGGCATGCGCATCGTGGTCGAGCTCAAGCGCGGCGCCGAGCCCCAGATCGTGCTCAATCAGCTTTTCAAGCACACCCAGATGCAGGAAAGCTTCAGCATGATCTTCCTTGCCGTGGTCAACGGCCAACCCCGCGAGATGGGCCTCATCCAGGCCATCCAGTACTTCATTGACCATCGCGTGGACGTGGTGCGCCGCCGCACCGCCTACCTGCTGGCCCGGGCCCAGGAGCGCGAGCACATTCTGGAAGGCTACAAGCTCGCGCTCGATCACCTGGACAACGTGATCGCCATCATTCGCGGCAGCGCTAACCGCGCCGAGGCTCGTGACAATTTGGTCGCCTACTTCGGTGGCAAGAAGATTGACATCAACACCACCGGCCGCCGCCCCGCGCTTGACCCTGAGAAGCCCTTCACCGCCAAACAGGCGGACGCCATCCTCGAATTGCAGTTGCACCGCCTGACTCGGCTCTCCATTGATGAAATCAGCAACGAGCTGAAGCAGGTTCGCGAGCAGATTGCGGAATTCCAGTCCATCCTGGGCTCGGAAAAGAAGCTGCGCGGCGTGATCGTAAAGGAACTCGAGGAAATTAAGAAGAACTACGGCGACGAACGCCGCACCGAAATTCAGGACGAAACCGCCGAAATCCAACTCGAAGACCTGATTGCCGACGAGCAAGTGGCCGTGACCGTCAGCCACTCCGGCTATTTCAAGCGTACGCCCATCTCCACCTACCGCCAGCAGCGGCGCGGCGGCACCGGGCGCACGGGCATGAAAACGCGCGACGAGGATTTCGTCGAGCACCTGTTCATCGCCTCCACCCACGCCTACATTCTCATCTTCACCAATACCGGCCGGGTTTACTGGTTGAAGGTCTACGAGGTGCCCGACGTGGGCGCCGCCGGCAAGGGCAAGCACATCGGCAACCTGGTGGCGCTGCAGCCGGGCGAGAGCGTGCGCGCCATGCTGGAGTGCCGTGACCTGGAGGAAGAAGGCAAATACGTCTTCTTCGCCACCCGCAACGGCACGGTCAAGAAGACGCCGCTCAAGGACTTCAGCAACGTCATGTCGCGCGGCATCATCGCCATCGGCATTGATAAGGACGACGAGCTGGTGGCTGCCAACGTCACCGATGGCAACCAGATCATCTTCCTGGCTTCGCACGAAGGCCAGGCCATCCGCTTCGACGAAGAGGATGTCCGCCCCATGGGCCGTCCCGCCTACGGCGTGCGCGGTATGGACCTGGACAAGGGCGACTACATCGTCGGCATGGCTGTTACCCCCAAGCCGGGCAAAGCGCCAGTCGCGCCCAGCCCCCAGCAGAAGGTGGAAGAGGCTGTTAAGGGCAACGGCAAAGCCGAAAACGGTAAGGCCGGAGATGCTTTGAAAGGGCGCGACTTGAGTCGCCCCGATAAGGGTGCCGACAAGAGTGGTGCCACTTCAAATGCTCGCGCTGGTGTGGAAGCGCAGGGCTTTAGCCCTGCGAAAAAGGGTGAGAAAGAGGTAGCCCAGGGCTTTAGCCCTGGGTCAGCCCCTGAGGCTGACCATCCCAACCTGATTCTCTCCGTTACTGAGAACGGCTACGGCAAACGTACCGGAGTGGACGAGTATCGCCTGCAGTCGCGCGGGGGCAAAGGCGTCATCAACGTCAAGACTACTTCGCGTAACGGCAAAGTTGTTGCCATCCTGCTGGTGAACGAGGAATCGGAAGCCATGCTCATCAGCCACTACGGGAAGATCATCCGCATTGACACGCGGCAGATCCGCGAAGCCGGCCGCTCCACCCAGGGTGTCCGCCTCCTGCAACTCGAGCCCGGCGACAAGGTGGCCGCCTCCTGCGTCATCCAGGAGCACGAAGAGGAGGAAGGCACCCTGCTGCAGTAACCATCAATGAGTGATGATGCGCTGCGTGGGACTGGGCTTGTCCCGTCCAGCTCATTTGTGGCGCGGGCGCCCTCGCCCGCGAAGAAGAAAATATGTGGGGACAGGCGCCCTCGCCTGTCCGGGCGCGCCTCGGCGCGCCATCTCGCTTACTTCGCCCGCTCGTAATGGATTGGCCACACGACTTTCCAGCTCTTGCCGCCATCCTCGGAGCGCTCCCAGCTCCAGTCAAGTTGATTGCGACCGATGTTCTTGAACACCATGCGTTGCAGCAATTTTTTTCCGCCCCGGTCCCTGGCTTCCCGGGATAAAATCATTCTTCCATCCCGAAATTCGCCAATAAAATCGAGGTACCCGCCTTCGTTATCCACCCACGTCTGCTTCCATTTCCCCTGCCGCGCGTCAAACAGGGAGAGGCTTCTTCCGCGTAAGTGCATGACCTGCCCGCCGGAGAAGTTTTCCTCCACTACGCAACCATCCAGAACTCGGCGGATGCTGTTGCTGCCGTGCTGGGGTTCACCCTTAGGCCCGGGCCAGGTCAGTGTCCATTCTCCCACCCAGAAATCAAGCTGCTTCTGCTCCGCTCGAGCGCAAGGATTGGTGGCTTCTTGAGACAGAACGGGAAGTACCAGCAGACAAGTGAAGATTACGCCGCTGATTACTGCGCTGGCTGCATTCATTGCACGCCCTCGGCTGTTAGACGAATCAAACCGGATTTGGATACCTGGCTCTCGCTCTTGGA
Organism: Terriglobales bacterium; assembly: GCA_035280085.1. GTDB lineage: Bacteria > Acidobacteriota > Terriglobia > Terriglobales > Acidobacteriaceae > JAICWP01. The sequence goes on along the minus strand of DATEGM010000212.1, from coordinate 45 downwards.
GGGCGCTCCAGCCCCCTTACATCCCCCGGCTGAGCTGATCTATCA
>DATEGM010000211.1:0-5461 GCA_035280085.1 Terriglobales bacterium | reverse complement strand
AAGTGAGCGGGTCGAGCGGAGAGATGCCGAACAGAATGCCGCCTATGAATTTCTGCGTCGCCCAAGCGCCCAGCAGCCCTATGGCTGCTCCGGTGGCTGCCATCGCCAAGCCTTGCTTCAGCACAAGCCAGAGAGCGGCGGGGCGGGTTGCGCCCAGCGCCATGCGCACCGCCAGTTCCTGCCTGCGTTGCGCCACCAGAAAGGAAACTACCCCATAAATGCCAACCGCCGCCAGCACCAGACCGGCAGCGGCAAACAAGGCCAGCAAAGCCGTCGTGAAACGCTGGCTTCCGGTTTCTGACTCAATAACTTCATCCATCGTCCGCACCTGCGCGAAAGGCATGTCCGCGTCCAGCGCATGCAGCTGGCGGCTGATTTCAGGAACCAGGGTCTGGGGATCAGAACTGGCGCGCACCACAATGTCCTTGAATCCGTAGTTCACCAGCGGATGCTGGGAGTACAACACCAGAATCTGGGGCTCTGGCGGCGAGGTGAGCCCGGCATTCCGGCTATCGCCGATAACGCCAACAATAGTGACATCGGCCGAATCCGTAATATCGGCTCCCGCCGCCATGTTCATGAATTCCGGAGGCCCAATATGAACACGCCGGCCGATAGGATCCTCTTTGGGCAAATAGCGGCGTTCCAGTTCCTGGCTGATGAGGGCCACCGGTGGACTGGTCTCGCTGTCCGACTCGCTGAAATCCCGTCCGCGAAGCAGGGGAATGCCCATAGTTTTCAGGTAATGAGCATCCGTGAGGCCGAAGCGCGCGCTGGGCACATCCTGAGCTCGCGTGGCCGGGTGTCCGTCAATCGTCAGCATCTGCGTCCAGTTATAGGTTGGTGGATAAATCGTCGTGACGCTTGCCGCCACCACGCCCGGAAGGGCGCGGACATTGTCGCCAAAATGATCGCAGAAACGCGTGATGGCTCCGGAGTTTGGATAGCGGACGCCGGGCAAATAGAAGTGACCGGTGAGCAGATGATCCTTACGGATCCCCAGGCGCTGACTCTGCAGGTGCAAAATGCTCTGCACCAGCAGGCCGGCGCCCACCAGCAACATCAATGACATTGCCATTTCCGCGATCACCAGAACGCGGCGCATGCGTTGCGCGCCCGAGCCAGCGGTGGTGGTGCGCGAGCCCAGCTTCAGGGCCTCTACCAAATTCAAACGAGCGCCGGTAAATGCCGGAACCAGGCCAAAAAGCAGGGTCGAGGTGAGAGAAACCGCCAGGGTGAACGCCAGCACCCTCCAATCCAGCTTAAGGGAGGAGAGCTGCGACAAACCCTCAGGATGCATTTTCGTCAGCCCGGTGACGCCCATTTGCGCCAGCAGCAATCCCAGCGCGCCCCCGATCATGGAGAGCAGCAGCGTTTCGGCCAGGAGTTGGCGCACCAGTCTTCCCTTCCCTGCTCCCAGGGCGGCACGCATGGCCAACTCGCGTTCACGCGCCGAGTTGCGCGCCAGAAGTAGGTTCGCCAGGTTCACGCACGCGATCAGCAGAATCAGGCTCACCGCCCCCATCAGCAGGAACAGTATCGGCCGCAGATCACGCGCTCGCGTTTCAGCAAGCTTCTCCAGTTCGACTCCGATTCCTCGGTCCACAGGATGCGTTGCTGCTAGTCCCGCGGCAATGGTGGCAAGATCGGCCTGCGCCTGCTCGAGCGACACTCCAGCCTTCATGCGCCCCAATGTGTACCAGCCTCGCCCGACTCGTCCCGTTTCCGTCCATGTATCCCCACGTGGGTCGGCAAATCCGAAGGGAGTCCATATCTGAACCGGCTTCAACTCCATCCATCCGGGAATCACGTCCGGCATCACCGCCACGATGGTGTAGGGCTCATCATTAATCCGGAAGCTGCGTCCCAGGATCGCGGGATCGCCGCCGAACTGACTCCTCCACAATTGGGCGCTGATAGCGGCCACATAATACTTTCCGATGTAGCTTTCCTGTTCGGTAAAGAGCCGGCCCATGATTGGCTTTACATCTAAAATCCGGAAGTACGCCCCTGGCACCAGGCCCACCCACATCTGCTGCGGCTCGCCCTCGCGCGCGCCGAAACTTACGTTCTTTCGCCAGGTGTCATAAACCACCATCTGCTGAAAGGTGTGGTTGCTCTGGGCAAAATCCCGCATGTCCATCGCCGACGGCCCGCCGTGAAGCCCGGCTCCATTGGGGTTGAGCAGAACGCCGTCTTTAGTAGAAAAAATACGCACCAACTGGTCTGGTGCGGTGAAAGGGAGTGGCCGCAGCATAACGTTTTCGATAACGCTGAAAATGGCTGTGTTGGCGCCAATCCCCAGCGCTAGCGTGAGCACAGCCACCGTGGTAAAGCCCAGGTTCTTGCGCAAGGCTCGCGCGCCATACCGTAGGTCGCGGATAACTTCTTCCCAACAGCCCATGCTCCAGATAGCGCGAACATCTCCCGTGATTAGAGTTGTGTTCCCCAAGGCTCGGCGAGCGGCATAGCGGGCCTCGTCGTCGGGCACACCACATTCCCGCTGCTCATCGGCTTCGGCTGCCAGGTGCGATTCCAATTCCCGCTGCACATCCAGCATGCGATTCCGGCCTGCCCCGAGGCGGGCTATCCGGCAGCAGAGCCATTTCCAGGCATTCATGATTCACCTTCCCGGGCAGGCCACATTACCCGGGCCACGGCGACCGCCATCTGTTTCCAGCGCGATTCTTCCCGGGAGAGCTGCCTTCTTCCCGCCGGAGTGAGGCGGTAATACTTGAACTCGCGATTTCGCTCCTTCGACATCTCCCATTTCGCGGCAATCCAACCCTTGCGCTCCATGCGATGCAGAGCCGGGTAAAGGGAGCCGTGCTCCACCTGCAGGACGTCGTCGGTGGTTCGCTGAATGTGCTTGGCGATTTGATGGCCGTGCGCCGGGCCGAAGAGGAGTGTGCGCAGGATGAGCATATCCAACGTGCCCTGCAGAAGGTCGGCCTTATTGGGGGTGCTTTTGGCCATGGTGGTAGGCATTCTACCCTATTAAGGTAGACGCGCTACCCTGGCATAAGTTAGCAAAGGAATTTGCGTCCCGCTTACCGGCAGGGCATGGTTCCCATCGCCCGGAAAATTCCATTCCCATCATCGAAATTTTCGATTGTACTTTCACAACGCTTTCCCCGTATTCATGTGCCATGCCGGATGTGGATCACGACGCTTGTGGTGTCGGCTTTGTCGCCCAGGTGGAGGGGCGGGCGTCACATCAGATCGTGGAAAGGGGGCTGGAGGCGCTGTTGCGCCTGGCCCACCGCGGCGGCATGGATGCTGACGGACGCAGCGGTGACGGCGCCGGCCTGCTCCTGCCCATCCCGCAGCCATTTTTTCGAGCGTGCGCCGGCATTGAGCTTCCCCCTGCCTTCGGCCTGGGCATGGCATTTTTGCGGCCGGAGACTGCCGAAACAGCGCGCCGTTCCATCCAGCAAGCCGCAGCAGCGCACGGATTGCAAAGCGTCGGCCTTCGTGCCGTTCCCATGGATGATTCCATCCTGGGCCCGCGGGCACGCGATACCCTCCCCCTCATAGAGCAGTTCTTCTTCGCCGCGCTCGACGGCAGCTCCGGAGACGAACTGGAAATGCGCCTGTTCCGCATGCGCAAGCATGCGGAGGCCCTTTTTCCGCCGGGCGCATATTTGTGCTCCCTTTCCTCCAGGACCGTGGTTTACAAGGGACTGGTCACGCCTGACCAGTTGCCTGCGTTCTACCGCGACCTGAGCGATCCGCAATTCCAGTGCTGGTTCGCAATTTTTCACCAGCGCTATTCCACCAATACTCAGCCCAGTTGGGCGCTGGCGCAGCCGTTTCGTTTCGCCGCCCACAATGGGGAAATCAATACCATCAGCGCTAATCGGCGCTGGATGCGGGCGCGCGAAAAGGAGTGGCGGCGTGCGCTGGGGTTTTCCGAGGAAGTTTGCTTGTTGGAGCCTCGCGTTAGCGACTCCGCCAGCCTGGATAACGCGCTCGAACTTTACTTACGGCAGGGGTGCACCGCTGCCGCCGCTGCTTTGACCCTGGTACCGCCTGCCTGGGAGAACGACGGGTTGCAAATGCCGGCGCGGGTAAGGGATTTCCTCACGGCCCAAGCACGCCGGCAGGAGCCATGGGACGGACCTGCCGCACTGGTTTTCACAGACGGCTCCGCCGTGGGCGCCAAACTCGACCGCAATGGGCTGCGTCCCCTGCGTTACACCTTGACCGCCGACGGTCTGGTCGTGGTCGGCTCCGAAGTGGGCATTGCCGATTTGCAGGGCAAGCGAATCATCGAACGCCAACGCCTCGGACCGGGCGAATTGCTGCTGCTGCACGAAGGCAAACTGATTCGTCCCTGGCAGTGGCCCGAATTACCCTTAGCCGACGCGCAGCACCGTATTAAGTCTGCCACGCGCATTCCCGCCGGTGACGAGAAAACCGGGGAGCCTACGCCGCAGCGCACCCGCGCGATGGCCGCTCTGGGCTGGACCGAAGACCGCTTCCGCCTGCTCTACCAGCCGCTGGTGCAGGAAGGAAAAGAGGCGGTGTGGAGCATGGGTGACGACGCTCCGCCCGCGTTTTTGTCTAACCATCGCCGTCCGCTCTGGGACTACTGCAAGCAGCGCTTCGCCCAGGTCACCAACCCCTCCATTGATCCGCTGCGCGAGCGCCAGGTGATGTCGCTGGAAATTTACACCGGCAAAAACACGGTGTTGCCTTCCCCGCTGCTCGATTTCGCCCAGATGCAGGCTCTCACTGAGTCGCACGCGCCCACACACCACATTGCTTTCACCTTCGCAGCTGATACTGGCGTAGAAGGCGCTTTGGCCGCCCTGGATCGGATCAGCGCCGAAGCGAGACACGCTGTTGCTACCGGAGCTGGCTTGGTTGTTTTGAGCGATCGCCGGATAAGCGCCGAGCACGCGGCGGTTCCTGCTTTGCTGGCCACCGCGGCTGCATGGAACTCCATGGTTGCAGCCGAAAGCTGGGAAATCCCGCTGGTCGTCGAATCCGGTCAGGTGATTGATACGCATCACCTGGCGCTGCTGGTCGCGGCGGGCGCTTCGTCGGTGTTGCCCTGGCTGGCCCTGAAGTTGGCAGCTGACAGCGAAAACGGAGTCTCCAGTTTCCGGGCGGCGGTGGAGAGCGGCTTGCGCAAAGTGATGGCGCGCATGGGTGTCTCCACCATGGCCAGCTATCGCAACAGCCAGTTGTTCGAAACTGTGGGTCTGGACCCCGATGTCTGCGAGCGCTTCTTTGAAGACGCCCATTCCGCCCTGGGCGGCAAGAGCCTGCGCGAACTCCTCGCCGACGCGCTGGAGACTCACGTCTCGGCATTTGCCTCGGAAGAAGGCGAGTTGCGCGACGCCGGCCTTTACCGCTTCCGGCACCACGGCGAGATGCACGGCAATTCTCCCGACGTGGTGCGCCGCATGCACCAGTTCATCAAATCGCCCAGCCAGAAAACCTACCAGGCTTT
>DATEGM010000210.1:0-9374 GCA_035280085.1 Terriglobales bacterium | reverse complement strand
ATTCCTTGCTGAAACCATTCATAGGGTCCCGGGTACACCGCTGCCGCCAAAGGCAAGGTGCGATGAAAACCCGTATCGAAAACCGCGACCTGTCGGACTGCGCCAAGCATTCGTTCGACGGTCTCGATTCCTTCGAGCTCCGCCCGGTTATGGAGGGGGGCAAATGCTGCCACGCTGGCGATCACTTTCTTTACTTCCGGCGTAACGAAGACGGCCTCATCGAGCTTATGTCCGCCATGCACGACCCGATGCCCGACTACATCGATTTGCCCGGTGTTCTGCAGGACAGCGGTTCTGCCCCTCCACAGCGTCTGCAGCATGCGTTCCACTGCAGCCCCCCGGTCAGTCGCGGAAACGTTCTCATCCAGCACGGCTCCGCTTGAGGTTTGCACATAGAAGTGCGCTGTCTCTCTCCGCCATTCGATTTCCGCGCGCCAGAGCGGAGCGGGAGGGTCCGAGGGTGGCGCATTCCCAATTTCGTAGAGCGCGCTTTTTTGGCTGCTGGAGCCGGAATTCAGGACCAGAACTTTCATCAATACTTCCAGGTCCAGTCCCGGATTTCCGGCATGTCCTCGCCGAATTCCCGGATGTACTGCTTGTGTTGGACCAACTTGTTACGCAGAAACTGCTTGAAATGAGCCCCGGTCCGCTGTAAGCGCGGGACGCGATCCACCACATCGCCGGCAAGGCTGAACCGATCCAGATTGTTGAGAACGGTCATGTCAAATGGCGTCGTAGTGGTCCCCTCTTCCTTATAGCCACGCACGTGCAGGTTGTCGTGGTTGTGCCGGCGGTACGTCAATCGGTGAATGAGCCACGGATACCCGTGGTAGGCGAAGATAATCGGTTTGTCGAGGGTGAACAGCGAATCGAAGTCGTTGTCCGTCAGACCATGAGGATGCTCTGTATGGGGCTGGATGGTCATCAGGTCCACTACGTTCACCACCCGAATCTTGATGTCTGGAAAGCTCCGCCGCAGCAGATCAACCGCCGCCAGGGTCTCAAGCGTGGGGATATCACCGGCGCACGCCATCACTACATCAGGTTCTGTATCCTTATCGCTGCTGGCCCACGCCCAGATCCCAATTCCGTTGGTGCAGTGCTCGATGGCAGAATCCATATCGAGATACTGCAATGCGGGCTGCTTCCCTGCCACGATCACGTTCACATAGTGGCGGCTGCGCAGGCAGTGGTCAGCCACTGAGAGCAGGCAATTTGCATCCGGAGGCAAATAAACGCGGACTACGTCCGCTTTTTTGTTGACGACATGGTCAATGAAGCCCGGATCCTGATGGCTAAAGCCGTTGTGGTCCTGGCGCCATACGTGCGAAGTCAGCAGATAGTTTAGGGAGGCAATCGGGCGCCGCCATTCAATGTGGCGTGTTACTTTCAGCCACTTGGCATGCTGGTTGAACATGGAATCAATAATGTGGATGAAGGCCTCGTAGCAGGAGAAAAATCCGTGACGCCCGGTCAGCAGGTAACCTTCTAGCCAGCCTTGGCACATATGCTCGCTGAGCATCTCTAGAACCCTTCCTTCACGGCTGAGATGCTCGTCGAGCGGCAAGATCTTCTCCATCCACTCCTTGTCAGTCGCCTCGTAGAGGGCTTCCAGCCGATTAGAGGAGGTTTCGTCGGGACCAAAAACCCGAAAATTCTTGGAGGCCAGGTTGAGCTTCATTACGTCCCGAAGAAAATTCCCCAGTACCCGCGTGGATTCAGCCAGTTCGGAGCCAGGTTCCTTAACGGCAATTGCATAGTCGCGGAAATCGGGCATGACCAGATCCCGGAGCAACAATCCTCCGTTGGCATGAGGATTCGCCCCCATTCGCCGATCACCTTTGGGCGCAAGCTCTGCTAACTCGGCAATCAGCTTGCCCTGGTTGTCGAACAACTCCTCGGGGCGATAACTCTTCATCCAGGCTTCTAAAATCTTGACGTGCTCGGGCTTGCGCTGCAGGTCTGCAACCGGGACCTGATGCGCGCGCCACGTCCCTTCCACCTGTTTACCGTCCACCACTTTGGGGCCCGTCCAGCCTTTAGGGCTGCGCAAGACGATCATCGGCCACTGCAGCTCAGCTTTAGCGTTGTGACGCGACTCATCCTGCAGGGTGCGGATTTCTTCGACGATGTGGTCAAGCGTTCCGGCCATGAGCTGATGCATAGCGGCGGGATCGCTGCCTTCGACAAAATAGGGCTTCCATCCGTACCCGCTGAACATCTGCCGGAGCCGTTCATCATCCATGCGGCCTAGAATCGTGGGATTGGCGATCTTGTAACCATTGAGGTGCAGAATGGGCAGCACCGCACCATCGCGGGCTGGATTGAGATACTTGTTGATGTGCCAGCTCGTGGCCAGCGGCCCAGTCTCTGCTTCACCATCCCCCACCACGCAAACAACCAGTAAATCCGGGTTGTCGAATGCGGCACCGCAAGCATGTGAGAGCGCGTAGCCTAATTCACCCCCTTCGTGGATTGAGCCGGGCGTTTCAGGCGCAACATGACTGGGAATCCCTCCCGGGAACGAAAACTGCTTGAACAGCCGCTGCATGCCTTGCTCGTTCTGCGGAATGTTCGGATACAGCTCAGAGTACGTGCCTTCCAGGTAGGTATTGGCGACCATGCCCGGCCCACCGTGCCCGGGACCGCAGACGAAGATGGCGCTCAGGTCGTAATTGTTAATGACGCGGTTCATGTGCGCGTAGATGAAATTCAGGCCCGGAGTCGTTCCCCAATGTCCGAGCAGCCTGGGCTTGATGTGCTCCAGCCGCAGCGGTTCACTTAGGAGCGCGTTCTTGTACAGGTAAATTTGTCCGACTGAAAGGTAATTCGCAGCGCGCCAATAGCCATCTATCTTGCGCAGCTCATTGGCTGCCAATGGCGACTGGGATGCCGAAGTTACAGGGAAAGTGCCTGCTTGCAAGCTGCTCATGATCCACTCCGCAAAGGTGGGCGCTAATCCTAATTAGATTACCTCATACCGCCCTTAAGGCTGCTTCAGAACCGGGGAGCCCTTTAGGCTAGCTTGAAGCAGGTACACCTTGGCCGCATGCACTCTTCTTCGAAATGCCCAACCGAGTGCGCTATGGCAGGAACTCAGCGCAGAGTGAAGACCAGGAAGTAGTCCATGCCGTCGGCCTTGACAAAGTCATAGTCCTGCAGCAGGCGGTAGCCGGCTTGCTCCGCCTCCTGAACCACGATCTTGCGGCTGACGCCGTGATCGGTGCCGTTTCCGTTGCGGTCAATAATTCCCAGTTTCGACCCTGCCCTAAGCGAGGAACGCAAGCGCTTGAGCAGAGCAACGGGGTCGGCAACTTCGTGGTAGGTCTTTAAAAGCAGGACGGCATCAACTGCATTTGGCGGCAGCAGCGGGTCGTCAGCTCTGCTCAAAATGGTTCTCACATTGGCAAGGGATTCGCTCTTCGCTCTGTGATCAATGTAGCGAATCGCGTCTGGATTGATGTCCACCGCGTATACGGTTCCAGAAGAACCTACCCGCCGGGCCGCCCGCACTGTGAACCAGCCTGAGCCAGCGCCGATATCGGCAACATTCTTTCCGGGCGTGATCCCCAGAATGTCCATCACATGGTTAATCTGCAGCCTTTGGTCCCGCCCCGGCGAATCAAAAATGGTCAGGTCGCCGTTGTAAGGAGTGCTGGTAGCTCGTTTCTGGGACTCAGGCGGAGCGGGGTTCTGGCCTGCCCAGAGTGGTTCGGCCAGGACTGCCAGGAGGAGAGAAAAAAGCCATAGTCGCCGAGGGCAAAATGTTCGCATGACCACTCTGACTCGGGTTTGCGTTCAAGGTTAGCAGGATTTGGCCGAACGGGTCAGGCCAGGGCCGAAACCAGCGCCTGCTCCAGGTCCGCCTTCAAGTCTGCAACGTCCTCCAGGCCAATGTTGAGCCGCACCAGGCGGTGTCCGTAATCAGGCCGGGCGGGAGTTCCTTCAAAATCATAGGCGACGGCCAGACTGGTCACCCCAGCCCAGCTATAGCCGATTTCGAACAACTCCAACTGGTCAACGAAGGCCAGCACCTGCGGCTTGGAATAACGGCGGTGAAAGACGATGGAGAACACGCCCGCTGAGCCGGTGAAGTCGCGTTTCCAGAATTCGTGGCCGGGACACGTAGGCAGCGCGGGATGCAGCACCAGCTCAATTTCCGGGCGCCCAGCCAGCCAGCGCGCCAGTTCCAGGGTTGCCGACTCTATTGCCTTCAGCCGCACGGCCAGCGTCTTCATGCCGCGCAGGGCCAGGCTGCAATCGTCGGGCGAGACAGCGCAGCCTACCAATTGATGCGTGGAGCCCAGCCGTTCATACGCGGCCTGGTCGCGCACCGTAATGGAGCCCAGCAGAAGATCACTGTGGCCGCCGATGTACTTGGTCAGCGCCTGCATGGTGATGTCCACGCCATGGCCGAAGGCGTCAAAGTAAATTCCCGCTGCCCATGTGTTATCGAGCACCACCAAGGCCCCGGCTCGGTGCGCGGCGGCGACGATCGCGGGCACGTCCTGCACTTCCATGGTCACCGAACCCGGACTTTCGCACCATACCAACCGCGTGTTCTCCCGCAATAGCGGCTCGATAGCGGCATTCGGCGCATAAAACGTGGCCTCGACGCCAAAGCGGTGCAAAACCTGGTTGGCAAAATGGCGGTTCGGCCCGTAAATACTATTGGGAACAAGGATGTGGTCTCCCGCTTTCAGGAATGCAAAGTTAATGAGCGAGATAGCGCACTGTCCGCCTGGTGTCAGGAAGGTGCGAAATCCTTTCTCCAGTTCGCAGATGCGCCCCGCCAGTTCCAGCGCCGTGGGTGTGCCATAAAGCCCGTAGGTGTACCCCACCGCATGTTGGTCCCAGTTGTCGTTGACGGAGGCGGCATTCGGAAACAATACCGTCGAGCCGCGGTAAACCGGCGGCGTCAGCGAACGGAATCCTTCCGGAACACGGATATCAGAATGAATCAGCTTTGTTCTCCAATTTTTGGGCATGGGGAAGGATAGCAAGCCAGCTTGCGATCTGGGCTCGCAGAGACAGCTAACGCTTGGCGGCTAGTGTATTCGTTTCTTTTTTCACCAGCTTCGCGGCCTGCGCCAGCGTCAGGTTGCTGGGGACCCGCCGGTAATTGGCACGAATGTCTTTCTCCCGCACGGCAATAGTCTTGAAGAACAGCGCCTTGCCGTTCATCTGCACATTCATGTAGGTCACGTCCCAAATCCCGGGCGCAATCTGCGTCTGCTTAACGTCAAAAGTGCCGCCTTTGTCCAGGTGCCCCAACAGCCCGCCGGCGAATTTCACCTCCTGGTTCAAGTGTCCCTGGATCCCGGCCAGCCGCTGCAGTTTCAGGTTCAACCACAGTGACCCAACCATGTCATGAAACACGGCTGCTTTGCGCGATTGGGGATGGAATTTTGGGTTCGGGCGAAAATTCAGCTTCACTACTTCCCCATTGCGCCCTGCGTGGGCGTAAAGAAACGCATCCGGCAGCATCTTCAGGAGTTCCTGCGCCTCGCGCACGTCATTGCGGGTGGCTTCCTCATTTTTGCGCTGCTCGCCCGGGTCGGTAAGCAGCTTATGAAGCTGCGCATCATCTTTGGCCTGATCCTGCGGAGTCAGAGGCTTGCCATTGACCGCCAGCAGACGTCGTACCCAGCCATGCGGCGTCTCCACGACTTCCTCGGTCTTTGTTGCCCCCGACTCGGTCTGCTGCAGGCGAAACATCCAGTAGCTATTGTCGTGCTCCTCAGCCTGCACTTCGTGACTGATCACCTGTCGCACTAGTTGGTTTGGCGATTGCTGCTGGCGGGCCTGCCCCGCGGCTGCGCCCAGGAGCAGGGTTGCTGAAAGCAGAGTTCCCCAAATTGCTGCACGTCCCATAGTGCATTAGACGGCAGTTACTCAGGCTGCTGTTGCCGAGTGTCCGGTGCAGTTAGCGCAGATTGGCGTAGGTGGAAGCGCCGGCCCGGCGCTCGCTCATGCGCAAAATGCCTACCGCGGCAGCATCGCGCACCGCCGCCTTGCCATCGTCGAGAGCGTATTCCAGCCAATGTTGCGTGCCGGGACGTGCCAGCCTGCCCAATGCCACCGCTGCAGCCGCGCGCACGGACCAATCACGGTCCATCAGCGCCGCCCGCAAGGCCAGCATGGTCGTTTTATCGGGCCGCCGCGAAAGCAAGTCGGCGCAGTCCGCCCGTGCCGGGTCGGTTCCGCCCGCAAGTTGCTGCTTCGCCAGCCCCACACCCATTCCCAGCGGCCCGGGCAGAAATTCGTCCGCGCCCTTCTCTGCCCCCATGGCGACGAGTGCCTTCTTATCCTCGAGTTCGCGCTTGGCTTCGCGTTTATGGCTGGCCACGAATCCATCCTTGGTGCCCTTGTCGCCCTGCAGAACGTCCAGCAATACCCGCCGCCCAGCGTTGTCGCCCAACTGCCAAAGGGATTTGGCCGCGGCGAAGCTGACCTGGGGCGCCTGGTCGTTCAATGCAACTCGCAAAGCAGGAAGGGCGGCGCGTGATTTCATCGCGCCCAGGGTGGCTGCGGCCTGCGCCCGCACGTCCGGGTCTTTGTCCTTCAAAACCTCGCTCAGCAGGCGAACGCCTTTGAGGTTGGGGCCGAGGTCGGCCATTGCTTTCAGAGCAATGATGCGGTCGGAAAACTTCTTCGCGTTCACCCCGTCGGTTAGTATTCGCCAGGCCCGCTCCGTAGGGGTTTCCACCTTCTGTGGCTTGTTCACTCCGCGAGCGGGAAGGAAGCTCCCGCCAACCAGCAAAATCAGCCATCCACACACGACAGCAGCGCGCATGGCCGGTTAGAGTAGCTCCAGACCAAAGAAAGTTGCAAGCCGGGTACTCACCTCGGGGACCTTCCAACGCAAGAAAATTGCGACAGCCAGAGTGCCTGGCGAATCCTTTACCCCATGCCAACCCGCGTGGAACGCCGCACCGTGGACCTCTCCGCCTATCCTGACCTGGTGGTGATTTACCTGGGAATGCGGGTGAATCGCCTGACCGGGATGAAGACCCTGCTGGGGTTTGGGCCAAAAATCTCTTCTTCTGCCGCGGCCAAGCCCGAGGGCCTGCTTCAGCACGAAAACATGATTTATTCCCTCTTCCCTATGCACGTGGGCATGCGCCAATACTGGCGCGACCCCGACTCCCTGCTACGGTGGACGCGCTCGGATCCGCACCGCCAGTGGTGGCGGAGCTTCTTGAAGGATTCAGGCGGCACCGGCTTCTGGCATGAAACCTACTTCCGCCGTGGAGGCATGGAGGCCATTTACGACGATGTGGCTAAACCCATCGGATTTATGACCTTTGCTCCTGTGGTGGCAGCGCGTGGTCCCATGTTCGGCGCCGCGGCCCGGGGTGGCAGGGACTTTGCCGCCCAGCCGGTCTTGTCGGAAAAGGATTTGTACGGCTAACAAAGTTGCGAAGCGGTAGCCCCGGAGAGGCGTCATAGGAAAGCCCAGGACGGAAGTCCTGGGAGCTCATGGTTTTTGAGATTCCGAGTCCCCGAGGGACGGCACACCTTCACCGGCATTTGGCAACGATCAGGGTGCGATCGTCATGCTGCTCGCGCGGACTGAACTTCACCACGTCTTTAATGATAGAGGCAATTAACGCCTGTGCCGGCGCCTCGCGATGCCGCCGCAACGATTCGGTCAGGCGCTCTTCCCCAAATTCCTCGCCTCGGGCATTAAACGATTCGGTTACGCCGTCCGTGTACAAGGCAAGCGTATCTCCCGATGCCAGCGGCAGCTCCTGCGTGCAGCAGTCCCACTCCTGGAACATTCCCAGGACAGTGCAGGTGGAATCAAGGCGTTCGAGCACGCCATCCCGACGCAGCAGGAGCCCGGAAAGATGTCCGCAGTTGGCATAGCGCAGCCGGCGCCGGGGCTGGTCATACTCGGCAAAAATCAGGGTGGCATAGGCTGCCTCGGTGGAATTCTCGCAGAATAGCCGGTTCACCATCCCCAGAAAGCGCTGCGGCTCATCCGCGGCGATCGCGCACTGGCTGCGCAAATTGGCCTGCAGGTTGGCCATCAACAGGGCCGCCGCGATTCCCTTGCCGGAAATGTCGCCGAGCACAAGTCCGAGCCGTTCCCGGCCCAGATCGAGGAAATCGTAATAGTCGCCGCCCACCTGCCGCGCCTGGATGCAGATGCCGGAATAATCCAGCGTCGCCAGCGCCGGCAGGTTCTGCGGAAACAGCCGTGTCTGCACCTGCTTGGCGATTTCCAATTCCTGGGCCGCTCGGCGCTCCGCTTCCACTCTCGCCGCGGCAGCCTGACGCTGCGCTTCCACAGCGCGCGTCTCCTCGTCGTAGGCCACCAGGGCAAAGGAGTTTCCGTCCGGATCCCGGAAGTGGGTCATCGCTCCGCCCCACAGCGATGCTTCGTGGTCCGCGGTTGAACCGTTGCTCGAATCTCCGGCGGCCTGGCGCGCATACTTCAGGCGCTTCAGGCGCGGCGCATATTGGAAGCGGACCCCGCGCTTGATCCACTCCCCATACTTGCCCACAAAATCGTCGGTAACGAAGACCACGTGGGCGCAATGGCCAATCAGGGCGTACTCCTTCGACTCAGGTGTGGGTGCAACCAGCGACAGCACCGCGCTGCCGTCGGGAGGCGCAACGGCCACCCAGCGCTCCCCGTTTTCGAAGCGGACATCGCCTAGCAGGCTGAATCCAAGCTGCTCAACGTAAAATCGCAGGCTCACATCCTGGTCGCGCACGAAGACGTTGATGGCGTGAATGCGGAGATGCGCTGCGCGCAGCCCGGGCGTTCGCTCAGCCTCCTGCACGCGTCTGGGAGAGCTGCCCATCCGCGGAATTATAGCCTCGATCGCAGAGTCTGGAGCGGCATCGGAAACGATGTTTGGGACTGACGCAAAGCTTTGCATGCTGCACACCTGACGCTGTATGCTTTTGGCCCGTGAGACGAATCCTGTTCTGCGGCATCGTGCTGCTGTCGCTGGCCGGGCTGGCAGCTGGCCAGGCCCACCCTGCCAATTCGAGGGCCTGGTCAGGCACGGTTGTGTATAGCAGTTGCGACGCGGACGAGGCTTTTGCCGAGTCGGCCGAGTGCACCACCCAGGCCCCGGGCGCCCAACTGTCGCTCTACGACGATACCAACCGCGTAATGTATGAACTGGAGCCGCAGGCGCGGGTCACAGCGCGTCTAGGAGAGAGTGTTACCGTGCGCGGCACACTCGAAGGCAACACCATTCGGGTCTCGTCGGTAGCTCCCATGTCCATCGGGCTCCCGGTCGGCCGCAAGGCGCCCGCCTTCTCTGCCCCTGATCAGTCTGGCCACACCCAGACGCTCGACTCGCTGAAGGGACGTGCCGGCACCGTTCTTCTCTTCTTCCGTTCCGCGGACT
>DATEGM010000209.1:0-11045 GCA_035280085.1 Terriglobales bacterium | reverse complement strand
CCCGCATAAGTGATGGCGGCAGGAGTATCCACGGGATAGCGAAAATAGCGCAGGTGCTCGCGAGTCATCAGCAGCAGGGCAATGCGCAGGTAGGGCCGAGACCGGGCGGGGGAGGAGTACTTGTGGAGGGCTGAGTTGGCTCCGCCTTCCAGAGCGGTTTGCACGCTGATGGAATCATCTACGAGGCCAAGAATGGGGGTGGATTTACAAGCCGTGGCAGAGCGAATGGCGCTGATAGCTTCATTTACGCCGGGCACGGTGGTGAAATCGGCGATAAGGCCGTCAAAGTGCCGGCGGAGGAGGGCAGCGATGGCGTAGTCAGGCTCCGATTCCACTTCCGCCATGACTCCCCAGTGATGCAACGGGGCCAGCAAACGGGCCGTGGACTGAGGGTCGCGGGTGAGAAGGAGAGCGTTGAGCTGACTCACAAGTATTAATCTACGTCAGTTCTGGCACTTAGGAGCCATGACGGAGGTGCAATTCAGGCCAGGAAAGTGGACGATGGCAGGACCAGCAAAGTCCGCAAGCTACTGGAGAAAGGGGGCTGGGGGGATGTCCGGAAGGACAATGATGCGGGCAAGGAGCCGTTCCGCCTCCGGTTACTTGCGAATCGGAGGGGCCGGGCTAGGATTGAGGTGAGAGCAGTTTCGAGTTTGCAGTTGCAAGTTTCGTAATGGCCCTGTGCTGGCTCCAGCGAAACTCGAAACAGGAAACTTGAAACTGGGTTCAGATGAAAGTCCTGGTCATCGCGTCCTCCCGTCGGATTCGGCGGCGACTAATCGAACAGGCTCAGATCGAGGGCCATCAGGTAACCGCGCTGCAGGAGAAGCTGCCGCGCCTCCGTTGGCGCCGGCCAAAGCATCGAGTCATCCAAGGAGATGTGCTGAACGAACGGTCGCTGGCTGCAGCGGTGGCCGGTCAGGACGCGGTGCTCTGCTGGTTGACGCAAAAGGCCAGGCGCCAGCCCACTACCTACTTGTGGGAGGGCACAGCCAACCTGATTCGCGCCATGGAGAGGCACGGGGTGCGGCGGCTGATCTGCATCAGCGCCTGCGGGGCGGGCGACAGCCGCGGCCATTGCGGCTTCTTTTACGACAAAATCATCCAGCCGCTTTTTTGGAAGCATGTTTTTGAAGACCGCGACCGCCAGGAGGAACTGATCCGCGGCACGCAGCTGGAGTGGGTGATTGTGCGCCCGGCGCGGCTGAGCAACGGGCGGTCGCGTGGCGAGTACATGGTGCTGACTGACTTGCGCAACTTCAGGGCGCGGCGCATCGCGCTGGTGGACGCGGTGGAGTTTGCGCTCAAGCAACTGGGCAACAACTTCTATGTCTTCCAGACCCCGGTCGTAACTTACTGAGCCCTCCAGCCAAGAATAAGCCGGAATCGTCCGGAACATCCGAAGGTAGTGCCTGTTTTTCACTCCCCATTTAGAATGCCTGCATAGAGAGGCGCAATGAAAACCTTACTCCTGTTGACGCTGGTGGTGGCAGGTACCGCGGCCTGGGCGCAGACGCCTTACGATCTCTCCGACGGCCGGGATTTGCAGGCCTTGTGCCAGGCGAGCACCAAGGATGCCAGCCTCAACGCGCTGGCTCACACCTTTTGCCTGGGATATATCCGCGGCGTGGCCGAGCAGGCCGGCCTCATCAAAAGCCCCCAAGCCTGTGTGCCGCGCGGCGTTTCCGATGAAGATATGAAGAAGCTGGTAGGCAAGTTTCTGCAGGACCACCCTAAATATCTGCGGGAAAAGGCGACGACGGTGATCTCCGCGGCGATGCAGGCCGCCTTCCGCTGCAAATAGGATAGTTCCCGCTTACGGCGCCGATGACGGGTCGGTCTTGGCATGCTTGTGGAAAAGCTTGCGATTGATGTCGGGCCAGAACTCGTCAATCAGTCCGCCGGCGCTGCCATAGATAAGAGCGATGCCGGCGCGGCTCATGGTCAGGCTGAAGCCCCGATCACTGTCAGGATAGTAAAGATTAGAAATGCCGCCGGCGGAGACAGCACCCATCACATTCGCAAGATTGAAGGAGCGGCCGCCTCTATCAGTGTGCGCCACAAATTCCTGCGCCAGGGCATAGCCGATGCGGCGCTTAATGCTGCCCTGCCCACGCCGAAAGTAGCGTGGATCCTCCTTGAGCAGCACGGGATAAAAGAAGTTGCTGAAGAAGTTGCTGGAAACGGAATCGCCCAAAGCAGCGCCGTAGCGCTTGCCAAATCCCCGGGCTCCCTGGCCGTAGCCGGGAAACTGGTTGTCACTCTGGCTGATTCCCGCCTGAATACCTACCGCTGCGTACACAAAAGGATCGAAGGCGCTCTTAGCGAACAAATGAAATTTCTGCCGGGCAGTTAAAGCCGGGGCATTCTGCCGGCTGGTAACGGCGAACATGGGCATCACACCCAGGATGCGCTGCGATTCTTCACGCTTGCGCATCTGCTGCTCGGTTTCGGGCTGGGCTGCGTCTGGCTGTGCAGGTTGCGGTGCAGTGTTAGGGCGCTCCTGGCCCGTGGCAGCCAGCGACACGCTTGCGAACAGAAGAACAGCGACAATGGGGCGCGGCAAGAGCATGTAATCAGCAGCCTACGTCTTTCCTTGATCGCCGAGGTGGTTACTCGGGGCCGTTAGTCAGAGGCCATTACCTGGTATTCCTCTATTTTGCCATCCGGCATTTCATATACCCACACTGAAACCATCTTTTTCGGGAAATTGCCGGTATAACGGCGAAAGCTCATGCCGCCGCGCAGGCCCTGGTCAGCCTGCGTGAACGACTTTGGCGCGCCCAGAGGGCCCAGGCTGGCGGCAAAATCCTGAAGCGCCTGCGGCGTGAAATAGCTGTTGGCATTAGCGGTGAAAAGCGAGCGGTCAATTTGCCCGTGCTGCAGGCCGGAAAAGATGCCGCGGGCCTGCTGCTCTTTTTCGGCTACATGAGCGTCCTGAAAAAGCAGAGGAGCGATGCGGCGGGCAATTTGGCCGGCGGCCAGGGCTGCGTCCTGGTTGGTGAGAACGGCCACCGCGGCCCGGTCATCCGGAAAAACAATGTTCTCGGAAGTAAATCCGGAGACTTCCCCGCCGTGCTCAATGGCGCGGCGGTCGGCTTCGCTGGTCACATCAACTCCCAGGCCGTAGCGTGTGCCCAGGCCGTTTTTAAGTAGGACTTCCGTTTGCATTTCTTTATAGGAATCCGGCTTGAGCAGGCGCTGCTGCAGCATGCCGATATCCCAGCGGGCAAGATCTGGCGCCGACATTGCCAACTCGCCCGCGGCAAACAGCCAGCCTTTGCCCTCCTTGGGAGCGGGACGCAGCGGTCCGAGCGCGTAGCGCATGTAGCCGGTGGGATCGGTAGCCGCCAGCCGCTCCTGGTCAATGTTGACCACGTCCTGCATGCCGAGCGGCTTGAACACCTCATTGGCCAGGAACTTCAGCAGGGGCGTTCCCGAGGCTTTCTCCACGATCAGCCCGGCGATGACGTAGTTAGTGTTGGAGTACTGCCATTTGGTGCCCGGATCGAAGTCCAGCGGCTTGCGCGCCCACAGGTCGAGAATTTTCTGCGCGGTTGTGGGCTGCAGCATCATGGGCATGACGTAATCCTGCGGCCAGTAATCCTGGTAGCCGGAAGTGTGGGAGAGCAGTTGGCGAATCTTAACTTCGTTCGCACGCGTCAGCTCCGGCAAAAAGCGGGAAACAGGATCGTCGAGCGAGAGCTTGCCCTGCTCGGCCAGCATGAGGATGGCGGTGGCCGTGAACTGCTTGCTTATGGAGCCGATGCTGTACCGCATCTCGGGGCGCGCGGCCACGCGGGGCGCAAGGCTCGCGTCGCCATAGGCGTGCGTGTAAGCGATCTGGTTGTCGCGCACGATGGCCACTGATGCGCTGGGCACTCCGGTGTTAGCCAGAACGTCGTGAGCGATGCGGTCAACCTGTTCGTTGAAGCTGGGGTTCTGAGCGGGCGCGAAGACGCTCAAGGAAACGGCTAGAAGGCAGATCAAGGCGGGTTGCCGGCAAGTAGAACGGATGCGGCCATGGAAAATGCTCATGGAAACCTCGGCGAGAACAGGGGAGTGTAGCACGGGAGGATTGATGGCTCGCTCCGATGACATCCTCGGCATCGTTCGGGTTGAGATGCGAAAATGGAAAGAGCGAAGGTGCGCCATGAAAGCTGCTGTGCTGAGCTCGCCGCGGGAAGTCTCGCAACGTCCCCTGGAGATTCGTGAGATTCCGCAGCCAGAGTCGCGCCCCAGACAGGTGCTGCTGAAGATAAAGGCCTGCGGCGTTTGCCGAACAGATCTGCACATTGTAGAGGGGGAGCTGGCGCCCCATCTGCCACACGTAATTCCCGGCCACCAGATTGTGGGCGAAGTGGCGGGCGGAGCCACCGCGGAGCTGCCGCTGGGCACGCGCGTGGGCGTCTCCTGGATGGGCGGAACCGACGGCACCTGCTGGTACTGCAAGCATGGCATGGAGAACCTGTGCGATGCGCCTACGTTCACCGGCTACAGCGTGAATGGAGGCTACGCAGAATACACAGTGGCCCGCTCTGACTGGGTGTATCCCCTGCCCACAGCCTTGGATGATCTGCACGCCGCGCCGCTGCTGTGCGCCGGCATTATCGGCTTTCGCGCCTTGCGGGTGGCTGGGGTGCAGCCTGGCGAGCGCGTGGGGCTGTTCGGATTCGGCGCTTCGGCGCACCTGGCGCTCCCTGTCCTGCACGCCTGGAAATGCAAGGTGTATGTCTCCACGCGCGGCGAATCGCACCGCAAATTGGCGGCGTCACTGGGAGCTGAGTGGGTAGGGAGCGAGCTGGAAAAACCGCCGCAGGAACTGGACCGGGCGGTTACTTTCGCCCCCAGCGGCGACGTGGTGCTGGCTGCGCTTTCCAGCCTGCGCAAAGGCGGTGTGGTCGCCATTAACGCCATTCACCTGGACCACATGCCGCAGTTCGACTACGACCGCCTGCTTTGGGGTGAGCGCCAGCTGCGCAGCGTGGCCAATATGACCCGCGAGGACGCGCGCGACTTTCTGAAAGCGGCGGCAGAAATTGGCTTGCGGCCAAAAGTCACCGCCTTTCCTCTCGAGCAGGCCAACGAAGCCCTGATCGCATTGAAGAAGGACGCCATTGATGGGGCGGCGGTGATAGTACTAAATGACGATTGAAGATTGTAGATTGACGATTTAAAACCCCTAGGTTTTGCCAACGCAGACGGCCCTGCCATTGCGAGCGTAGCGGTGGTGTCAGGATTCGGGAGTCATAGCCAGGGAAATCGTCAATCCAAAATCTTCAATCGTCAATCCGGGGTTGACTATTTCCCTCCTCGCCCGTCTGTTACACTGCTAAGCACCCCGCAAAAGGCCCACTTTTGAGCAAATCCGAGGTACAAACCATGCGAAAAACAGTGTTTCTCGCCCCCGTGCTGGCGGCGCTGCTCGCCCTTCCGGCGCTGGCGCAAACGGCGGCACAGGCCCCCAAGCTGCCGCCGCTGGAATTTCAGGACGTGCACCTGGATAACGGCCTGCGCGTAATCCTGGCCCCTGACCATGCCGCGCCCGTATTCGGCATATGCGTCACCTACAACGTGGGTTCGCGCAATGAGCGCCCGGGGCGCACCGGGTTCGCTCACCTGTTCGAACACATGATGTTTGAGGGCTCCCAGAATGTGGGCAAGGGCGAGCACTTCATCCTGGTGGAGAACAATGGCGGCGGCATCAACGGCACTACCAACGAAGACCGCACCAACTACTTTGAGGTGCTGCCTAAGAACCAGCTCGACCTGGCGCTCTTTCTGGAAGCTGACCGCATGGCCCACCTGGCCGTGACCGAGCCCAACCTCGACAACCAGCGCAATGCGGTGCAGGAGGAGCGGCGGCTGGGGATTGATAACCAGCCCTACGGAAAGTCATACCTGGAAATTGACAATCTCTCCTACGATAACTTCGGCTACAAGCACTCCGTCATCGGCTCCATGCGCGACCTGAACGACGCCAACCTGGCGGACGTGCAGGACTTTTTCCGCATTTATTACGCGCCCAACAACGCGGTGCTCACTCTGGTGGGCGATTTCGACCCAGCGCTGGCGCTGGAGAAGGTGAAGAAGTACTTCACCGCAATTCCGCGGCAGCCCACGCCGGCGCAGCCTGACATGACCGAAGGTGAGCACTACGGCGAGCGGCGCGAGACCATTCACGACTCCCTGGCGCGCCTGCCCATGGTGATCATTTCCTACCACATTCCCGCGGGAAACACGCCCGATAATTATTCCCTGCAGGTGCTGGGCGACATTCTGGGGCAGGGTGAAAGCTCGCGCTTCTACCAGCACCTGGTGAAAGAGCAACAGTTGGCCACGGAAGTTCAAGTGCAGGCGGATGCGCGCCGCGGTCCCAGCCTGTTTTACGTCATGGCCGTGCCTCGCCCGGGGGTGAAGCCCGAAGACCTGGAGCAGGCCATCTACAAGGAAGTAGCGGACATCGCCAAACAGGGTGTGACTGCGGCCGAGATGGACAAAGCCCGAACTCAGTTCCGGCGCAGCATGATCCAGACTCGGGAGTCAGCCTTGCGCACCGCCATTCGCCTGGGCCAGTACGCGGTGTTTTTCAACGATCCCGGCCTGATCAACACCATCATGGATAAATACAACAGCGTTACTGCCGAGCAGGTGAAGAGCGCCGCACAGAAATTTCTGGTGCCCACGGAACGAGCGGTCGTAACCACTTTGCCCGAACAACAAGCCGGCGCGAAAGCCGGGGGAAGGTAGGAAACCCGCCATGAAACGAAGCCATTTTTTGCTTGCCGCACTTATCAGCTTGCTTTCCCTGGGCCTGTTGTCCGGGGCGCAGGAGGAGGGGAGCAAGGCCGTTTCCATCACCAAGGTGCAGCGCCTGAACCGTGCTCCCGTCAACAAACAGGCTCTCGAGGTGAAGCTGCCGCGGCCCGCGGAATTCCATCTGCCCAATGGCCTCACCGTCCTTGTACTGGAACGGCACGAATTGCCCACGGTGGATTTTGCTCTCTGGATCAAATCGGGCGCGTTGGACGACCCCAAGGACCTGCCCGGGCTAGCCAAGTTCACAGCCGACATGCTGCGCGAGGGCACCACCCACCGCACGAGTGCCCAGATTGCATCAGAAATTGACGCTATTGGCGCAGCCATCAGCGCCAGCGCCGAGTTTGGCTCCAGCCATTCGCAGGTGCTCGCCTCCGGCCTGGTAGAGAACACCGGCAAGCTGCTGGACTTGATGTCGGACATGGTGGAGAATCCCACCTTCCCGCAGGACGAACTGGCCAAGTACAAGACGCGGCAACTGGCTGAATTGGAGCAGGAGCGGTCTGAACCGGAATTCCTGGCCATGGAGCGCTTCCATCGCGTGCTGTACCAGGACTTTCCCGCCGCGGTGATCGCGCCCACGCCCGCCTCAGTGAAAGCAGCAACTTCCGAGCAGGTCAAGCAGTTTCACGACCGCTACTACGTTCCCAATAACGCCATTCTGGGTGTGGCCGGGGATGTGCAGGCCAAGCAGGTGATGGCGCTTATCGAAAAGTATTTTGGGCCCTGGAAGAAGCAGCCGGTCAGCCAGCCCAAACTGGCCGCCTTGCCGGCTCCTGCCCCGGCCAAGGTTTACCTGGTAGATCGGCCGGGCTCGGTGCAAACCAACATCGTGGCCGGTAATTTTTCGCTGCGGCGCACTGATCCCGACTTCATTCCCTTGCGGGTGATGAACCGCATTCTGGGCGAGGGCGCCACCGGACGCCTGTTCCTCAACCTCCGGGAAGAAAAGGGCTATACCTACGGAGCCTTCAGCGCATACACGGCCGACGTGTATCCCGGGAACTTTCTGGCTGAGACCCAGGTGCGCAACGCGGTTACCGATGGCTCGCTGCATGAGCTGATGGGAGAACTCAAGCGCCTCCGCGACGAGGCGGTGAAGGAGAGTGATCTGGAGGACGCGCGCCACGCCATTGTGGCCAGCTTCGCTTTGTCGCTGGAGCGCCCGGCTACCCTGCTGAATTACTGGATGACTTCCCGGTATTACGGCCTGCCCGAGGATTACTGGGACCGCTATCCGGCGGAGGTGAGCAAGGTCACGCCCGAGGTGGTGCAGCGGATGGCCCGCAAGTACGTAGATCTTGATCACCTGCAGGTTGTGTGCGTGGGCGACGGCAAGCAGATCAAGAACGTGCTCAGCAAATACGGCACGGTTGAAGTGTACGACAGCAACGGCAACCCGGTGGCGGCGGGAGGAAATTGAGAATTGAGTAATTGTGTAACCGTGTAATCGGGTAATTGTGTAATTTGAACCCCAGTTAAATTTATCCGTCTGTCATCCCGAGCGAGGGCACATGCCCGAGTCGAGAGACCCCTGCAGAGTCCGCATTACGCCGCTATTCTGGGAAGTTCTGGCCGTCTAATTGTCGCGGTGCGCGGGAAATCTCTGGTATTTGACTGATCCACAATGAAGAAGTTTGTGGACTCAACTTCCAATTCCACAATTACCCGATTACACAATTACTCAATGATTTCAGGCGCTGACCAGGGAACCAATCTTTTCCCCGGTAAGGACGCGCTTGATGTTGCCGCGGCGGTTGAGGTTGAAGATGATGATGGGCAGGTTGTTGTCCTTGCATAGGCT
The DNA here is from genome assembly GCA_035280085.1 of Terriglobales bacterium. Classification (GTDB taxonomy): domain Bacteria; phylum Acidobacteriota; class Terriglobia; order Terriglobales; family Acidobacteriaceae; genus JAICWP01. The sequence continues at coordinate 2,422 of DATEGM010000209.1, read as the reverse complement.
GATGGCGGTGGAGTCCATCACCTGCAGGCCCTTCTTCAGCACGTCCATGTAGCTGATCTGGTCAAACATCTTGGCGTCTTTGACCAGCACCGGGTCGGCGTCGTAAATGCCGTCCACCTTGGTGGCCTTGAGAATAACGTCGGCCTTGACCTCCATGGCGCGCAATGAGGCGGCGGTGTCGGTCGAGAAATATGGGTTTCCCGTGCCGGCGGCAAAAATGACCAGCCGGCCCTTTTCCAGGTGGCGCATGGCCCGCCGCCGGATGAAGGGTTCGGCTACCTGGTTCATTTCAATGGCCGACATCACGCGGGTATAGACGCCGTGCTTCTCCAGGGCATCCTGCAGGGCGAGGGCATTGATGACCGTAGCCAGCATCCCCATATGGTCGGCAGAGACCCGGTCCATGTCGCGGGCCTGCTCCGCCACGCCGCGAAAGAAGTTGCCGCCGCCCACCACCACCGCGATCTGCACGCCGAGCGCGTGCACGTCCTGCAACTCGGCGGCGATTTCCTGCACCCGCACGCTGTCCACACCGAAGCCTTGCCCGGCAGCTAACGCTTCGCCGGAGAGCTTGAGCAGAATGCGTTTGAAGACTGGAGTGGGAGCGGACATGGTTAAAGTTTCGAGTTTCTGGTTTCAAGTTTCAAGCCCAAATTTTACAGACTCGAAACTTGAAACTCGAAACTATTCGTTCTTCCGTTCTCCCTTGCTGATGGCGATGGTTTCGCCGGCGTCGCCCACCTTGAAACGGGCAAAGCGTCGCACGGAGATGTTCTCGCCCAGCTTGCCGATCTTCGAGGCAATAAGCTGGGAGATGTTGACCGTCTGGTCCTTGATGAAGGGCTGCTCGTAAAGGCAGACTTCCTCGTAGAACTTCCCCATCTTGCCCTCGACGATGCGCTCCACCACGTTATCGGGCTTGCCGGTGGCCTTCGCCTGGGCGCGGTAAATCTCTTTTTCGCGCTCGTAAGCCTCGGGGGTAACATCCTCGCGGCGGATGAACTTAGGGTCGCTGGCGGCGACGTGCATGGCGATGTCGTGCACCAGTTCCTTGAAGTCGTCGGTGCGGGCGACAAAGTCGCTCTCGCAGTTAACCTCCACCAGCACGCCGATCTTGCCGCCGGCGTGGATGTAGCTGGCCACAGAACCTTCGCTGGTGACGCGGGCTGCCTTCTTCTGCATGGAGGCCATGCCCTTTTTGCGCAGGATAATCACCGCCTGCTCAAGGTCGCCCTTGGCCTCGGTCAGCGCCTGCTTGCAGTCCATCATGGGGGCCCCGGTCTTATCGCGGAGATCCTTAACTTGGGAAGCGGAAATATTTGCGGTAGTAGTGCTCATATCAGACTTCTTCTCCTCAACTTTACATGGCCCGTTGTGGCCGGCTGGCAGCGAACAGCCGGGCATCTTCTTGCAGCGTTCAGGCTGGTCTTCCGGCATGACTGCGACTACCGGCATATCCTCACATAAAACAACCCGCGCGGAAGCAGCGCACGCGGGTCGGATCTTGACGGGTTTCAAGGGTTCCCACGTTTCAAGGTTTCAACCAGGCAGACGCACGGAAACTTTGAAACCTTGAAACTCTGAAACTTTAGTACGTGTGCTGGCTCTCCACCTGCGGCACTTCCTCCGCAGCCGATTCTTTGGCAGCCTCGGGGCGCTTGCGGGTGCTGCCGCCCAACACGTCTTCCATGCTGATGTCTTCGCCCGTCGCCTCCGCGCCTTCCTGAGTACCTTCGGCCGGGGCCGCACCGCCTTCAGCAACCGCGGCTTCGGCGGCGTACTGGGCGGCGCTCAGCTCGGCAGCCTGCTTGTCGCTGGCGGCCTGGGCGCCTTCGATCACTGAATCCGCAACCTTGGAGGCGAACAGGCGAATCGCGCGCAGCGCGTCGTCGTTGCCCGGGATCACGTAATCCACTTCGCTGGGATCGCAGTTAGTGTCCACCACCGCTACCACCGGGATGCCCAGCTTGCGGGCCTCGCGCACCGCGATCTGTTCCTTGTTGGAATCAATCACAAAAATGGCGTCGGGCAGGCGGTTGAGTTCCTTGATGCCGGCCAGGTTAGCCTGCAGGTGCTTGCGCTCGCGCTCCAGCTTGATAACTTCCTTCTTGGGCAGCAGCTCATAGCGGCCGTCGGTGGCCATGTCGTCCAGTTCTTTCAGCCGCTTGATGGATTTCTGAATGGTGGCCCAGTTCGTCAGCAGGCCGCCCAGCCAGCGCTGGTTCACGTAGTACATGCTGCAGCGCTGCGCCTCTTCCGCGATCGCGTCCTGCGCCTGTCGCTTGGTGCCCACGAACAGCAGAATTCTGCCTTCGGTAGTAAGGTCCTGCACGAACTTGGACGCCTCCTTGAACATCTTGAGCGTCTTCTGCAGGTCAATGATGTAAATGCCGTTGCGCTCCCCGAAGATGTACTCCTTCAT
>DATEGM010000208.1:0-14238 GCA_035280085.1 Terriglobales bacterium | reverse complement strand
AATAGGAAGGTTAAAACTCGGGTGGCGTCATGCTGAGCGCCTTCAGGCCCGAAGCATCTCGCGTGCAGTGCTGATCATGTGTCGCTCCTGGAGGGAGCTCGAACCAGCTGCCTTTACCCTGGGCTGCCCCTCTGGGCTTCGCTGGCCCGTTTCATTGGCCGTCCAGAACAGCAGATGGAAATGATGCTCAGCGCGGGAGCCTCTGACGCTCCGGCGCACAAACCGCGACCCGAGGCTCACACCAAATGTGGAAGCGTGCGGCTTCAGCCGCACGAACTAAGCTGCAAAGTCAGCCGGCTTTAGCCGCTGTGATCTGCGATGGCAATCATGAAAGGCTCTGCAGTCGCGGGCGAGGGCGCCCGCGCCACAACAGGTCAACGAGCGTACTTCCGTGAAGGATTCTTTCTGTGCCTCTGTGTCTCTGTGGTGAATTCAGAACTCCGCCAGCTCCAGCATCGCGCGCTCGATGTCCTCGGACTGCGGCAGAATCTCATCTTCCAGGAGCGGCTGATAAGCCACAAACACGTCCTTGGCGGCGATCCGCCGCACCGGCGCATCCAGGTCTTCGAACAATTCGTCGGCAATGCGGGCGGCAATCTCCGCGCCATAACCCCAGCTCAGCGTGTCTTCATAAGCCACCAGCACCCGGCTGGTCTTGCGCACTGAGCTGGCAATCGCTTCCCAGTCATAGGGATTGAGCGTACGCAGGTCAAGCAGTTCCACATTGATTCCCTGCTCGCGCTGCAGCCGCTGCGCGGCCTGCAGGGCCCGCGGCACCACCGCCCCATAGGTCACCACGGTCAAGTCGCTTCCCTCCTGCACCACTTTGGCCTTGCCGAACGGCACCGTGTATTCCGGCCCAGGGTAGGGCGAGCGCCCAAACGTCTCGCGGTAGAGCCTTTTATGTTCCAAAAACAATACCGGGTCGTCGCAACGAATAGCGGTTCGCAACAGGCCATTGGCGTCCAGCGCATTCGAAGGAAAAACCACGCGCAGGCCGGGAATGTGTGTAAAGATGCTCTCGCCACACTGCGAGTGGTAAATCGCGCCTCCAGTCAAATAGCCGCCAATGGCCACGCGAATCACGGTGGGCGCGGAAAACGCATTAGCGGAGCGCCAGCGGATAAGCGGCAGCTCGTTCCGCAGCTGCATCATCGCCGGCCAAATGTAGTCGAAAAATTGAATTTCCACCACTGGCTTCAGCCCGCGCGTTGCCATGCCAGTCGCCCGGCCCACAATGTTGGCCTCCGCCAGCGGAGAATTGAATACTCGGTCGGAGCCGAACTCTCGCTGCAGGCCGGCGGTCAGCTTGAACACTCCGCCCTTGCCTTTGATCAGCTTCTGCTCCAGGTATTCTTCGCGGCTGCAATCGGCCACGTCTTCGCCAAACACCACGATGCGAGCGTCGCGCTTCATTTCGTCGTGCAGGCAGGCGTTGATCAGGTCCGCCATGGTTTTCTGTGCGGTAGCGGCGGCAATGGTGGGCTGAGCATGATTCTTAGGATTGGCAAACGCCGGCTCGGTGGCAAACGCCGACGAGCCGGGATCGAGGTTTGGAGAATAAATGAACTGCATTACCGACTCTGGCGCGGGCTTGGCTGCGGCCACGGCGCGATCGGCGGCTTCCTGCACCTCGGCTTCCACCTGCTTCTCCAGCCGGTTAATGCTTTCCTCTTCCAGGATGCCCTCACGCACCAGGAACATCTGCAACCGGCCGATGGGGTCGCGCTTTGACTCGTCCCGCCGCTCCGCCTCGGGACGGTACAGGCGTTCATCGTCGGAAAGCGAGTGCGAGTAGGGCCTCACCACATGGCCGTGCAGGAAAGCAGGCCCATTGCCGGCACGGATGTGCTCGGCGGCCTTGCGAAAAGCGGTGTAGCTGGCCACCGGGTCGGTACCATCAAACTCTGCAAAATGAAAGTGTGGAAAATTGGCCACCAGGCGGGAAATGTTTCCTCCGGCTGTTTGCACCTCGATAGGCACGGAGATCGCGTACTCGTTGTCCTCCACGCAGACCAGCAGCGGCAATTTCCGAGTGGAGGCGGTGTTCATGGTCTCCCAGAACTCGCCTTCACTGGTCGCTCCTTCGCCGCAGGATACGTAGGTGATCTCATCTCCCTGGAAGTGCACATCCTTGAACTCGCGATAGTCGCCCTGCGCCTTTTTGACCGCCTCGGGGTGCGCGGCATAGTAGCGCCCTGCTTCGGCGCATCCCGCCGCCTGTAGCAGCTGGCTGCCGGTAGGCGAAGAGCCGGTCACGATGTTGAGCTTGGGGTCGGCCCAGTGCGAAGGCATCTGCCGCCCACCCGAAGCTCGGTCCTCGGCTGAGCCCACCGCCTGCAGCAGCATTTCGAGCGGAGTCACTCCCAGCGACAGGCACAGCGCCCGGTCCCGGTAGTAGGGATAAAACCAGTCGTAGCCCGGCTTGAGCACCAGCCCCGCGGCCACACCCATGGCTTCATGCCCCGCCCCGGATATCTGAAAGAAGATTTTCTGCTGGCGCTTGAGGAGGATTTCCCGGTCATCCAGCCGCCGCGAAAGGAACATCAGGCGGTAGAGTTCGATGAGCTGCTTGCCGGTAAGGCCCTCGTAGGTCTTCTCCGGCCCCCGGCCCGCCTCGGCGGCGGCGCCTTTGGCCGGCTTAGGTTCTACTTTGGTGGTCGCCATCCGACTCCTCAGATGTGATCTTCGGCTCAGTCATTGGATGCGCAGCGCACTCCTGCCGCATTGTAAGCCACCCGCGGCTCTACGAATATACTGGATTAGGCCCGCATCGAACCAGCGGTGCTACTTGGAAACCCATGTTTAGAAGCAATCCCAACCTGAATGGTAGGCCGCTTAAGCTGCTGATTTTTGACCTGGATGGCACGCTGATTGACTCCCGGCTCGACCTGGTTAATTCCGTGAATGCCACGCTGCAGCATTTCCATCGGCCCGCGCTGCCCCCCGAAATCATCGCCACCTATGTAGGCGACGGCGCTCCCATGCTGATGCGGAGGGCCCTGGGCGACCCTGACGACGAGGGCTTCCTGGCTGAGGCCCTGGCGTACTTCTTGGCGTACTACCGCGTCCACAAGCTGGACCATACTCACGCTTACCCCGGCGTGCCGGAGATGCTGACCGCCCTGCGCCAGAGCGGCAATGGAAGCCATCGGCACATGGCCATACTCTCCAACAAGCCCGTAAACCCTTCGCGGCAGATTGTGGAGGCTCTGGGCCTGAAGCCATTTTTCGACCAGGTGTATGGCGGCAACAGCTTTCCCAGCAAGAAGCCCGATCCGGAAGGTGCCCTCAAGCTAATGGAAGAGGCGGGTGCCTCGCCCGAAGAGACAATCATTATTGGCGATTCTTCCATAGACATTCTGACCGGTCAGAATGCCGGCGCCTGGACCTGCGGCGTAACCTACGGCTTCGCTCCGCAAACCCTGCAAACGCGGCCGCCCGACCTGCTGGTGCACTCCCCCCAGGAGTTGGCGCAAGCACTGCGGTAACGAGCGCCCACCGCTCAACTCTTGTGGCGCGGGCGCCCGCCCGCGACCCGCCTTCCGCAAGGAAGGCGTCATGCTGAGGGCTTTCAGGCCTGAAGGAGCTCGCGGGCACCAGACTCGAACTCACGGCTTCGCTCCTCAAGACCCAATTGGCTGCATGCTTTAGATTGACAACCCGCTCTGCCCCGCCCCACACTGCTCCCAACCCATGCTCAATGGCAACCTCGGTTTTACCCCTGCGGAGCTGCGCCAATTGCGTGCGCTAAAAACGCCGCACGGCATCCAACGCTTCCTGGACGAAATGGACTACCACCTGGCCGACACCGCCTGGTCGCCACGTCGCGTGTTGCGGGAACGCACGGCTCATTGCCTGGAAGGCGCTATTTTTGCCGCCGCTGCTCTGCGCGTTATCGGCTACACGCCCCTGGTGATTGACCTCGAAGCCGAGCACGACACTGACCACGTGCTCGCCGTCTATCGCATGGGCGGCGCTTGGGGTGCCATCGCCAAGTCCAACTACTCCGGCTGCCGGGGCCGCCAGCCTGTCTATCGCAACCTGCGCGAACTGGCCCTCAGCTACTTCGAAGGCTACTTCAACCTCCGCCGCCAGCTTTCCCTGCGCACCTTTTCCCGTCCCGTTAACCTGGCCCGCTTCGACCAACTGAACTGGATGACCACCGACAAGCCAATCTGGTTCATCCCGTTCTACCTGTTTAAGGTGCACCACTACCGTTTGCTGAAGCCGGGCATGTCCAAGCGCCTGGCCCGCCTCGACCAGCGCTCGTTTGAGGCCGGTCTAGTAGGACATCGCTGGAATTCCAAGACCAATTAATGAGAAGCAGCAGTCAGGAGTTAGTTGGTAGCTGGTCACTAGTTCGCCAAGCGTTGGCGGTTCGTTGCACGTTGTTAGCACCGAGCTATTCACTGAAGCTCACTGGCCGAGAAAACTTTTGGACAGACCTCTCGCGAGCGCCTTCGGCGCGACATAATAAAGCCCAGGACAGCAGTCCTGGGTAAGGTCCGCCTACGAATCCCGAGCCCCGTAGGGGGCGGCACAGGCCTACTGGTAGAAAAAAAGGGCGACCCGCAGGTCGCCCTGACTTGCAATTCGCTTTGCCTTAGTGGTGCGGCGTAGAGGACGTGGAGGTAGAACGTGAAGAAGTCCCCGCACTCGATGACCTTCCCATTGAACCAAACCCGCCCATGCGTTCCCCTCCCATACGTGGCGAGCTCATCGTCGGCGAACGCGAGATCGAGCCACGCGGAGTCATAGTGGTTCCGTGCGGGCCCATTGGTACCGTACGCCCCGCCTGCATGCTGCCGCCATGCACAGGAACGCTGGTCACCATGCGCCCCGGCCGGCCTCCCAGCATGGCTGCACCGGCCGCCCCTTCGCGTAGTGCGACTGGATTACGCGGAATTGGCCTGACCGGCACCGTGGGATGATTGGCCACCGAAGTCACGGGAGGCGCAGGAGCCTTAAATCCCGCCGGAGCATTCACCACTACAGGCGCGGCGTTCCAGCCATAGAAACCTCCCGGCTGCCAGCACCATCCCCAACCTGGCACGAACGCCCAGTTGCCATAGCGGTACGGCATCCAGCCCCACGGATACTGCGAAACAAACGCGTAGCCCACGCCCGGATACCACGCCCAGGCGCCGTTCATAAACGGATCCCAACCCGCCCCCACGTAGTACGGCTGCCACAGCCAGCCCCATCCCGGCTGGTAGAAATAGTTGCCGTAGTAGTTCAGGTCGGCAAGGCCGTAGCTGTAAGGCCAGGAGTTGGTGGCGGCGTTGTTGTAACTGTACTGATTCTGAAACTGTCCTTCCTGTTTGTTCCACTTGTCGTACTGGTCGGAGGGAACACCTTTTGCCACCTCGTAGGTGCTGTTCTCGCCCAAATTGACATCAAGGGTGTGGTTCTTGGCCACTTTCACTTCGCCCGTGGGCCCCTGCACCTGCAGTTCGCCTTTGGTAACGGAAAGCTTCGCCTGCTTATCACTCCGCTCAATGCGGAAGCTGGCCGCGTCCTTAATGGCCGCGTGCTGGTCGCCAAACTGGACCGTGAATTCGTTATTCTTCTGTTTGCCAATATTGAAATAGGCGGTACCCTGGTTGACCGCGACCGTGCTCACCTTGGCGCCGGAGTCGCGCAGCGACAACTGCGGAAATTCCACGATAGTGTCGGGCGTCAGGCGTACCGTGCTGCCGTCTTCAAACTCGACCTCGGCCAAGCCGCCCGCCTTGGTCCACAGCTTTGCGCTCCGTGCGATGGGCATATTGCGCAGAGCTTTTTCGTAACCGGTGCCGTGGTCAATCTGCACGTCGCCGTCAAGGTCGCTCAGGCGAACTATCCGTACCTGGCTGTCGGCAAGGGCGGAGATGGTAAACAGCCCGCAGATAAAGACCGCCAGCAGGAGAAGCGCTTTGCTTACTCGCTGGGTCATGGGGAACTCCTGGGGAAAATACTCTCCCTATTAGACGTTCTTATTGTACCCCCGGTTGCAACCAGAGTTGCCGGTGAAGGGCTGCAAATGCCCGAGGGCAGGGATTTGCACTTTTGGCTAGAGACCATTTTGGCCACAGGTGGCTGGCCTCATCTTGGCATGGGTTCAGAGGTGCTGGCATCCATATGCCTTGCCGACTGATAGGATTACCCGATTGCATGACCTCGCCATTTACGTGGACCTGACCAACCGCCGGGTGATCACGCCCCGCTTGCAGCTCACGCCCGCCACCATTGCCAGCCTGGAAGCTGAACTGCGCCACGATCACGCTGCTCTGGCCGGCTTGCTCTTAGCAACGGTACCCTCCTCATGGCCCCCTGACCTTTACGACGATGATGCCCGCCGTTATTCCCTTACAAAGCTGCGGGAATCCCCAGAACACGCGGATTGGTGGACCTGGTACATCCTGCTCCCGCAGCCTGGCCGGAATCCTGATCTGGTGGGAGTAGGTGGATTCAAGGGACCGCCAAAGGCGGGAGTGGTGGAGATCGGTTACGGGGTGGTCAAAGACTTCCAATGCCGCGGCTACGCTACCGAGGCTGCTGCCGGCCTGGTACGCTGGGCACAGGCTCACTCCCAAATCAGCATGGTCGCGGCCCACACCCTGCCCGAACTGACCGCTTCGATTCGTGTGCTGGAGAAAAACGGCTTTGTGCAGCGCGGCACGCCGGAGGAGGAGGGAGCCATCCGCTTCGAACTCGATCTGCCCGCGAAGCCAAGCTGATCAGCGCTGGCCTGGGCCGGCCGAGCCCAGTTGCAGCAGATGCTGCGCGTGCTGCTTGTCAATGTGCATCACTTGCGGGTCCTCGGCGATCTTGTGCAGGATGGGCGCCACCGCCTGCAACTCGTCTAGCTGGCCTTCCTCCGCCATCTGATCCATGCGCTTCAATTCATCATCCAGGCCCAGCTTCTGGTGATCGTAGTAGTACTGCAGCCGGCGGCCAAACTCCAGTGTGGTGGAGATGCCTTGAAAAAGCTTAGTCAGCTCCTGAATATCCTGATTGCTGGAATAGTTATACGTGGTGGAATTATTCGTCTTTGCGTCGGTGTAGTAGAGGGTCTTCGCGCCGGTATTGGCCAGACGTCCCTTGTGGTAATCGTAGTCACCTTTGAAGTAGTGCAGCTTTTTTGCCAGCTCAAAAACGCGGGTGCGGGCAGCCTGCGACGCCACAAATTTCGTAATGTAGGGATCGCCTTCCATATCACCGGGTACGGGGCTGGAGCGGTACGCGGCATTGCCCGTGCTCTCCACGGAAATGGAATAGTAGGGCGGGACCGCTCCCGCCAGTTCCAGGGAGAAGCTGACAATCGGCTCGGGAGTGAAAGTCTGCTGCGGGTGCAGGTTCGAAACCTGCGCCGACATGGCCACAGGCCATATCACCAGAACTGAAACCAACATCCACAGGCCAACTCGCATGATCGTTTTCCTAGGTTTGGGCCGCAGCCTGGCGGGCCAGCGTCGCCGCCGTATGCAGGTGGCAAATGGCGATGGCCAGCGCGTCGGCGGCATCGGAGGGCTGGGGTAAGGATTCCAGGCCCAGCAGCCGGCTGACCATCTGCTGTACTTGCGATTTCTCCGCTCGGCCGTAGCCCACCACCGCTGACTTGATGGCCAAAGGCGCGTATTCGGCCACGGGCAGCCCGGCCGTAGCCGCCGCCAGCATAGCCACGCCCCGCACCTGCCCCAGCTTCAGCGCCGACTTAACGTTCACGGCGTAGAACACGTCTTCAATGGCCACATCATCCGGGCGGTGCTCCTGGATCAACTCTCGAAGCCGGCAAAAAATGCTGTTTAGCCGTGTGGGCAGCGGTTCGCGGCTGCTCAGGCGAATTGCCCCTACCGCATGGCAACTCAGACGGCCGTCCTCGGCCTGCTCGACTACGCCGTATCCTGTGTACTCGGTGCCGCAGTCAACGCCCAGAACCCGCATGGCAAAAATCTTACACCATCGGTAGTTGGTAGCTGGGAGATGGTAGTTAGTGCCCGGAAGGTGAGCCTTTGTTGCCTACTAACTACCAACTACTAGCTACCAACTACTAGCTACCAACTACTCTCGAGCAGCTACTCAGGTGAGCCTTTCTGCTGATGGAACCTGCCTCTGGAATTCGACAAAGGCCACCCTGCTTGCGCCCGAAAACATCCAACTGATTGCCACGGTTTCGTCAAAATCAAAGCCACATAGCTTTCAGCCGCACTAGGAGAGATGAGGAGAGGACTCGCACTTTTGACGGCATTGCTGGCCTTGGCGCTCGGGCCATCTTCGCCGGCTTGCTCCTGGCCAGGCCCCGCGCAGAGTGCCTCTTCCGCAACCGAGCCCCAGGTTATCGCTGGACCCATCCCCGAAAAGATTACCAGCACCTCTGCCGTCGTGTGGTGGCAGACCACGGCGCCGGAAGAGTCCATCCTTCTTTACGGCACCTCCCCCACGGACCAGTCCTATCGTGTACAAAAACCCTGGACCACCAGCACGCATGAAGTCAGCATGAAGAACCTGCAGCCCGGCACCACCTACTACCTCGCCATCCTTCAGTCGGACGGCGTCAAGAGCGCCATCGGCCAGTTCACCACTCAGCCCGCGGGCTACAGCCATGACAACAACGTTCGCATCACCAATGGCCCGCTGTTCGAACAAATCACTCCCGATTCCACCACCATCGCCTGGTCCGCGAATGTGCCCTCTGCATTCCTGATCCACTACGGCACTCAGCCGCAAGACCTCCCGCAAACGGTGGAGGCGCCCTGGACGCCGACCACCCACAGGGTTGTGCTCCGGGCCTTGCAGTCTGATACTCACTATTACTTCAGCATTGAACCGAGCCGGCAGCTGTCCCACGCTACGTCGTCAACCCAGGAACCCAGCGAGACCACACCCGCGGACCCTCCCGCTCAGATTTATGCCTTTCGCACCCTGGCGCGCGGACAGCAGGCCCTCAATATCGGCCCGCGGCACTCATATTGATATGAAAACTGGCCTTCCGCGGGCTGGTGGATGCAGGCGCTGAGGAGCGCATTTTACTCGCGGTACACTGTGCGATCTTGACAATGCCGCTCGCCGGCAACGGCTTCCGCCGGCAAACGTGGTAGTCTATTTTCTTCCCGCCCAAGGCCAGGTTCAGGGCCGAGTCGCAACGATCGCCAGCACCGGTTCTACACCCGCCAGGGCGAGACCATGAGGTAACTGGAGTGCCAGATGAAGGTTGGAATTCTTACCGGCGGGGGCGACTGCCCGGGGCTTAATGCAGTGATTCGCGCGGTCGTGCGCAAGGGCGTTTTCCACCACCACGACGAATTCATAGGGTTCCTGGAAGGCTGGCGGGGTGTGCTGGAGAACAAGACCGAGCCTCTTGACCTTTCCAATGTGGGTGGCATTCTTCCCCGCGGCGGCACCATTCTGCGTACTTCGCGCACCAATCCTGCCAAATATGAAAATGGGCTGGGCCGCTGCGTCGAAACCCTGAAAAAGAACAAACTCGACGCCCTGGTGGCCATTGGGGGCGACGACACCCTTTCGGTGGCCCTGCGCCTGCACCAAATGGGCGTGAAGGTGGTAGGCGTGCCCAAGACCATTGACAACGACCTGAGCGGCACCGACTTCACCTTTGGCTTCGATACCGCCGTCAACGTCGCCACCAGCGCGATTGACCGCGTGCACACCACCGCCGAGGCCCATAACCGCGTCATGGTAGTGGAGGTGATGGGCCGCGATTCCGGCTGGATCGCGATGTACAGCGGCATTGCCGGCGGCGCCGACGTCATCCTGATCCCCGAAAAGCCTTTTGATATTGAGGAAGTCGCTGAGACCATCCGGCTGCGCCATGCCCGCGGGCGCTATTTCAGCATCGTGGTAGCTGCCGAAGGCGCCAAGTTCGCCAACGATACCGAGCGCCAGCACGGTGCCCCGGTTGTCAGCGCTACAGGCACCGATGAGTTTGGTCACGTCCGCCTGGGCGGCATTGGCAATATCCTGGCCCACGAAATCGAACGCCTCACCGGCTTCGAGACTCGCGCCGTCGTTCTGGGCCACATTCAACGCGGCGGTTCGCCCAGCGCCTTCGACCGCGTCCTGGCTACGCGCTACGGCATTGGAGCCATTGACATGGTGCACCGTGGCGAATTCGGCTGCATGGCCGCCTTGCGCGGTAACAAGATCGTCTCCGTTTCCCTGGCGGAAGCGACCGGCGAGAATCGCAAGGTAGACCAGGATCTTATCGAAGTTGCCATCGGCATCCTCGACAAGCTCAAGGACACGGACAAGCCTAAGGAAGCAAAGGAAGCAGTCACTCGCTAGGCCCTCCGGCGAAAAACCGCTCGCTTTCTACGACGGCAAGCAGCGCGCCCATTTTGTCAACTGTGTTCCTTTTCCAGCGGGGGGTCGCCCTTCCCGCCAGCCCGCCTTTGCCATTGCCGGACCAACAGCAAATGACATCCGGGCTGCTCCACCTGTAACCAGGCTCACATCCACTTGTGATGACCCTCACAGTGCGGAGTTCAGCCTGGTCCCATAATGAACATGCCGGGCTGGGAGTCTTCCTGCGGCAAGGAGAAACGATTATGAAAGCCTGGGCATTGGCTGTGCTGGTTGCGTTGCTGGCCTGCGTGGCGTTGGCCGCCAATCAGGCGCCGGCCAGCGGGAGTGCGCCCAAGTACGACAAGGCTACCGAGGTTAAACTGAAGGGCACGGTGGTAGATGTGCGGGACTATAACTGCCCTATCAGCGGCACCATGGGAGCTCATCTCACGCTGAAAGTTCAGGATGGCAGCACGATTGAGTTGCACTTGGCCGCCACCAAATACGTGAAGAGCTACGAAATGGTCTTCAACAAGGGCGACGAGATCGAAGTTACCGGCTCCAAGGTGAAATTCAACGGCGCCGATACGATTCTGGCGCGCGAAATCACCCGCGGCCAGGACTCATTCGTATTCCGCGATGAGAACGGCAAGCCGGTTTGGTAGAGCCATGGGTAGTTGACCCGATTTTGTGGCCGAGCGAACCAGAAAAGGGGCGCGGGGTAATCCCGCGCCTTTCTTTTTAGGGTTGCGCGCTCGGGCGTGAAAATACCGATCCTCCATCCTCCTCGGAGCACAGCTGCAGTGGTGTCTTGTGGGAGCGCGTGGCTTCCGATTCTTGCTTGGCCCGATCGCTGATTCCCCGCAAAAAAAACAGGCCATCCACTGGGATGGCCTGGTTGGCGAAGTCCTCCGGGGAGGAGGGAAAACTTATTTCTGTGCGCCCTGGGGCTGCGTCAGCTGAGCCGCCGGACCGGTAGAAGGCGCAGGCTGCTGTTGCTGGCCCTCGGTGGTATTGGTCATCAGGCGGATGTCCACGCGGCGATTCTTGGCGCGCCCGGCAGCGGTTTTGTTGGTGGCCACCGGTTTATCCTTGCCCAAGCCGATCAGGTAAATCTTGTGAGCCGGAACGTTGTACTTGGAGGCAAGGTACTGGATTACCGAGTCGGCGCGGCGGTCGCTCAGGCCGTAATTGTATTGCTGGCTGCCGACACCGTCCGCACCGCCTTCCACGGTGATGATGTAGCTCTTGGTCTTGGGAATCTCAGTGCCCAGTTCATCCAGGGCGGATTTCGCTTTCTTGGTCAGGTTGTCTTTATTGAAGGCAAAATGTACCGCGGTCTCAACCACAGGATGGTAGTTGTCCAGGTTGGCGACGGTATTGGCCAGCGACGTAACCCGGTTGCTGGCCGTGGTAGCCGACTGTTGCGCCTGGTCGGCGGCCTGGCCGGCGGTCTGAGCCTTTTGCTCGACTTCCGCCGTCTTGTTGTTCACAGTCAGAATGCCCTGCTGGGCGCGCGCATCAACGTCCTTGATGTCGCGGCTGTTCTTGGCCGTGAGGTCGTCGAGCTCGTTCACCTTGTTGACGGTGGGCGTGACTTCGTTGCGGACGTACTTCTTGCTGGCGCAGCCGATGCTCAGAAACAGACTGGACGCCAATAATCCTGAGAGGAAAATCCGGTTCATGAGGAAGACTCCTTCCATGCGCGGGACCGGCCTACACGGTCCTCGTTTGCTGATTTAGCACGTGCGCTGCCAATCGCAACGCCAAGTAAAGACATCTAATTGTAAGGCAATCAAGGACTTCCGGCAAAACCCCAGGAGTCGTGCTCCGGTCGGACAATGGCCGGGTGAGCAAACCCGGCTTAAGCCGTAGAATTTTTACCTTACAAGCATGAAATCTGGCCCTGAAGCAGGCAACATTTTTCACCCTGAGAATGCCAGAATTTGTCACACAGGCCAAAATAGTAGGGACAAGTCAAGAGCTTCTGAACCTCGGAACTCGGGCGGGCAAACCCGCTATGATCAAAGTTGAACCCGACAAACCAGCCGGCTAGGCAGCCAGTCAACCAATAGAAGTTCCTATGGACCTTCACGAGAAAATCCGGACTCTGCCCACGCAGCCTGGCGTGTATCAGTACAAGAACGCAGAGGGGGAGGTCATCTACGTAGGCAAAGCCAAGAACCTGCGCTCGCGCGTGCGCTCTTACTTCCTCGAGGGCCGGGCGGAAGATGCTAAGACCGGGACGCTCCTGCGCGAGGCCACGGATGTGGACTACATCGTGGTGGACAACGAGAAGGAAGCGCTGGCTCTGGAAAATAACCTCATCAAGCAGAAGAAGCCGCGCTTCAACATTCTGCTACGGGATGACAAGACTTATCCCTACGTAAAGCTGACCCTGGGCGAGCGCTACCCCCGGGTATACGTGACCCGGCGGCTGCGCAAGGACGGCAGCGCCTATTACGGCCCCTACTTCCCGGCTAACCTGGCCTACCGCATTGTGGACCTGATTCACCGGCATTTCCTCATCCCGTCGTGCAAGGTGGATTTAAGCCGCTACCACCCTCGTCCCTGCCTGCAGTTCTACATTCACCGCTGCCAGGGACCGTGCGTGCAGGGCCTGACCAGGCCCGAGCTCTACCAGGAGGCGGTGCATGACGTGAAGATGTTTCTGGAAGGGCGTCCCACTGACCTGGTGCGCTCCTTGCGCGGGCGCATGGAGCAGGCAGCGGCTGACCAGCGCTTTGAGCAGGCGGCCAAGTACCGCGACCTCATCTCCACGGTGGAGCAGTTGCAGGAAAAGCAGCGCATTGCGTCCACCGAGAGCGACGATGCCGACGTTTTCGGCTACCACTGCGAGAATGGAATGCTTGCCATCAACCTGTTCCACATGCGCGCTGGCCGGGTGCTGGACCGGCGGGAATTTTTCTGGGACCAGATACCCACGTTGGCCGTGAGCACGGCTGGCGACGGGCAACGCAGCGTCTCTGATGAGAGCGCTGGTGGTGCGGGCGCCCTCGCCCGCGAACCCGCCGCATGGAATCCCGGCGAATTTTTCTCTGCCCTAATCAAGCAGCTTTACATTGACGCTCCTTATGTGCCGCGCACCATTTATGTGCCGGTGGATTTTGAGGATCGGGAAACATTGTCCGAACTCATATCGGAGACGCACGCGGGCGGGGGCGCCCGCGCCGCAAAGGTTCATGTCATTGTTCCGCAGCGTGGAGAGAAGCGCTCTCTCATTGACCTGGCGGGCAACAACGCCAAGCAGTCGTTTGACCAGCGGTTCCGAGTAATGCAGCCGGCGGCCCGCGCGGTTCAGGAAGCGCTCCAGGACGCGCTCGCTTTGCCCGAGTTACCCAAGCGCATCGAGTGCTTCGATATTTCCCATATCCAGGGAGCGGAGACGGTGGCCTCCATGGTGGTCTGGGAAGAAGGGCGCATGAAGAAGTCAGACTACCGCAAGTTCATCATCCGCTCGGTGGAGGGCGTGGACGACTTCGCCTCCATGCGCGAGGTGGTGGGACGGCGCTATAAGCGCGTGGAATCGGAGAAGCAGAAGATGCCCGATCTGGTGCTGATTGATGGTGGGCTGGGTCAACTGCACGCCGCCGCCGAAGCCCTGGAACAGCTGCAGATCATCAACCAGCCGCTGGCCGCAATCGCGAAGCGCGAAGAAATCATCTACGTTTTCGGCCAGGAGGACGAGCCGGTTGTGCTCGATCACCACTCGCCCGTGCTCCACCTGGTGCAGCAGATTCGCGATGAAGCCCACCGCTTCGCCGTTACCTTCCACCGCAAGCGCCGGCAGATGCGCGACCGCTCCACCGAACTGCTGGAAATTCCCGGCGTGGGCGCCAGCACCACCCGCCGACTGCTGCAACACTTCGGCAGCCTGCAGGCGGTGAAAGATGCGGATGTGGCAGCGCTCTCCGCCGTGGTCACCCGCAG
>DATEGM010000207.1:0-3265 GCA_035280085.1 Terriglobales bacterium | reverse complement strand
ATAATTCCAGGAAGAAAACGAAGGGCAGACCAGTCAGGAAGCGGACATTCTCGTTGTAGGCGGCGGCGCCGTTGGTCGCGAAGGCGTTGGAAAAAAAATGCTCGACCAGAAAAGCGCCAATGGGAAAAATGCCGCTCAGCGAGTGCAGGCGCCGCCAGAAAAACGAATGCCCCTGCCCGGCGCGGAGGGGAGCTACTCCCGAATGAACTTTTGCGGAAACCTTGGTCCCGGCAACCGGGGCCGTACTGCCAGCCGTTGCCACGATTACTCCTAAGACTGCGGAATGAAGGCGCGAAACTCTCTATTATCTTTTTCCCGGAGCGGCAGAGTCAAGGTTGAGCCGCTTTGCGGTCATTGGTGGGAAGCAAGGGATTAGGGATGAAATCGAGCCCTTCTCGGCCGGCTATGGTTCGCCCTCACTCTTGGCGTATTTCAATACCCCATTTTTTCGCAGGCGACACAAAGCTCACGGATTAGCTTTCTACGGGTTCCCCAGCGGAATTGCGTACCCTGCCCCTGGCGGTGATTGCAGTGCACCCG
This sequence comes from Terriglobales bacterium, assembly GCA_035280085.1. Lineage (GTDB taxonomy): Bacteria > Acidobacteriota > Terriglobia > Terriglobales > Acidobacteriaceae > JAICWP01. The sequence continues at coordinate 2,725 of DATEGM010000207.1, read as the reverse complement.
GATCCGCCGCGCTCAATACGCCCCTCGAAAGGCTTATGGCTGAGCCGAAGAACAGGGAGGACCCTGGGGCCGTAAGCTGTGCATCTTCGAGATGTGTCCCCGACCAGCCGCCCTCAGGCCGGTCAAAAACATAAACCGTGCCGGTGTGCGGCTGGGGGAATCCCGTGATGGGACCTCCCGCCACAGCCAGGTCGTTGGATATCCCCACAGAGAAGCCCAGATTATCGCCAGCAACGCCGGTCGAGGAGATCAGCTTGGCGTTTTCGGTGAGTTGCCCTGACCAGCTTCCTTCCGGTCTGGTAAAAACGTACGCTGCACCAGTATCGCCAGTCAGGCCCGCGGCATTGGGAGCACCAACGACGATGGTGCGATGATTAATTGCCACCGAACTGCCCAGAGAGCCAAATGGGCCTCCATCAGAAGCTACCAGCTTGGCGCTTTGAGAAATCGTGCCTGACCATCCGCCGGCCGGCCTTCTGAATACGTAGGCTGCGCCCTGTAGGTTGGCGCCAACTGCCGCATTGGGCGCGCCCGCGACCACGGTTTTTTCGTCAATGGCTACGGATGAGCCAAGAGAGTCAAAGTTCGCTCCATCGGAAGCAATCAGGCGGGCGCTCTCCTGCACAATCCCTGACCAGCCTTGGCGCGGCCGCAAAAACACCAAAACTTCGCCTTGCAAGCCGAAAATGCCACCGGCGGCCACGGTATCGCCGTCAATGGCCACAGCGCCGCTGATTTGGTCCGGGAACGCGGTAAGCAGCGCGCTCTCCGTAATGACACCGGACCATCCACCCTTCGGCTTCAAGAATACGTACACGCCGTTGACGCCGCTCGCCAGCACAACATCGCCGCTCACAGCTACACCAAATCCGAGAAAATCGAATGCCGCCTGATCTGCCGGAATAAGGGTAGCCGACTGCTGCAACGTGCCCGTCCATCCTCCCTTGGGGCGCTCGAAAACAAAGGCAGCCCCCACTAGCGGATTGGACGCGATGATGGTCTTAAAAGCTCCCATCACCACCGTATTTCCGGAAGATGCGACGCTGTTTAGGAAGCCTACCGCATTCACCGCCCCTTCCGGCACCGGAATCAGCGTCGCCGAACCATGCTTTAGCGAGTGGGTTAAAGAGTGTTGCGCCGCCGCTACACTGCAGTTCGCAAAACAAAACAGGCACAGGCTAAACAACAGCACGCTCATCTTGCGCATGGTGAGTTACCTCCTCAGTTTGGCAGGGCCAAGTACAGAGCCGGGAGGGCCGAAGGACCGACAACGTCCAGAGCCGAGTGGAACCAGAGCCGGCTCCGCACATCTGGCTCCCCGCGTGGGATGGGCGCCGGAGAGGCAGTTAATCTAGCACAGTATTAGGTTTGTCAATATGGAGCATGTAAAAATTTCTGGGATTAGGAACTGGGTTCAAGGAATCTTCTCGATCCACTCCAGGAATTTGCGGAACGCCTGCCCGCGATGGCTGACGCGCGCCTTCTCCCCCGCTGACAATTCGGCGAACGTCTTTCCCAATGTTGGAAAATAAAAGAGCGGATCGTAGCCGAAGCCGCCGGAACCTCGCGGAGCGTGAAGGATCACACCTCGCGCCTCACCGCGAAAGCTCGCCAGCGCTTTGCCATCGCGAGCCGCCACTATCACGCACACAAACTTCGCTTGGCGCTCGTCTTCGGGCACCTTTTGCAGTTCTACAAGGAGCTTCGCATTGTTCGTAGCATCGCTGGCATTTTCCTGTGGCGACTGTGCTGCATAGCGCGCCGAATACACTCCCGGCGCACCATTGAGAGCCGTTACCTCCAGCCCGGAATCGTCCGCCAGCACGATGGCTCCGGGAGCAAAACGGCTATAAGCTTCCGCCTTCTTCCGCGCGTTGGCTTCGAAAGTCGGCTCATCTTCCGGAACCGCTGGCAGGGAAGAGAAGTTCGGCAGCCCGGCTACCTCAATTCCGTGCTCCGCCGCCGCCGCGGCAAAATCGCGCAGCTTGCCCGCATTCGAGGTGGCGATCAGGATGCCCTCCATGCGTGCATCATACTCGGCTACTACCTACCAACTACCAACTTCCAACTACCAGCTCTTCCCTTTACAAAATGTTTCATTTCCGCACAACAACTCTGCAACTACAATCCGGGTTAGCAAAACAGGAGGCCGAAGTATGCGCAAATGTAAAGGAAGTTTGCTGGCTGCTCTGATGGCTATTCTTCTCACCCCCGCCTTGCTGCTGGCCCAGGATCAGCCCAGCGCTCCGCCTGAAGCGGCTGCGCCCGGGGCTCAGGCAGGCCGGCGCGGCGGCGAGCCACCCTGCTTCAAGCAGGCTGGCGTCTCCGACGACACCTGGCAGAAGATCAGGGACATCCACAAAACCACTCACCAGCAGGTGGTCAGCATCTGCGAGAACTCGTCATTGACCGCGCAGCAGAAGCGCGAGCAGGTCCGGCAGGCATTTCAGCAGACGGAGCAGCAGGTTCATGGCCTGCTCACGCCGCAACAGCAGGACGCGGTGAAGCAATGCCGGCAGGAACGGAGAGGAGACCGCAAAGGCATGGGAGGCGGCGAGCGCGGCTTGCACCGCGGCGGCGGCGATCCCTGCGCCCGCATTCTTCGCCAGCAGAACAAAGGCCAGGGCGGCCCGCCGGAAGGCTCAGAGCCACAGCAGTAAATTTTGCCCTGTCATCCTGAGCGGAGTATGGCGGTTCGCTTGCGAATCGCCATGCGCAGTCGAAG
>DATEGM010000206.1:0-17773 GCA_035280085.1 Terriglobales bacterium | reverse complement strand
TGCGTGAGCGCCGCGACGACGTCGTGATACTGGCCTACTCCTTTCTGCACACCCAGGCCGAGCGCCATCGCCGGCCGGCACGGCGGATTTCAGCCGCTGCCATGGCCGCGCTGCAGGAATATGAGTGGCCGGGCAACATCCGCGAACTGCAGAACGCCATTGAGCGCGCGGTGGTGGTATGCGACGGGCCAGAAGTGCGCATTGAGCACCTGCCTTCACAGTTTGCCGCCTGGGACACGGAGCTGGAAGACAACTCCTTCGACGAGGAAGTGCGCGCCTTCAAGCGCCGCCTGATTCGGCGCGTGCTGCTGGCCTTCGATAACAACAAGCTGCAGGCGGCGCGCTCCCTCAAGATTGCCCGCTCTTCCCTGCACCGGCTGATTGATGAGCTGGAAGTGCCCGAGCCCGCCCCGCGCGACCGTAACATCCCCAACTGAGCCGCAATGGGTCTGCTCTCCACGCGGCGTGTTTTCGTCGTCATCCTGGGAATGGGACTGCTGGTGATGGCGGCACGCGGCGTCCACGATCCCGATATCTGGTGGCACCTGCGCGCCGGCCAGGAGATTGTCGCCACTCACCATGTCCCGCGGCGCGACATCTTTTCCTATACCCGCTACGGCCAACCCTGGATTGCCCACGAATGGCTCTCCGAAGTCATCTTTTATTTAATCTTCCGCGCCGCCAGTTGGGCCGGGCTGATGGTGGCCTTCGCGGGCGTGATTGCCGGTACATTCCTCGTGCTCTACCGACAGTGTGCCGGACGGCCTTACATTGCCGGATTGATGGTCGCGCTCGGTGCGATGGCCACCGTCCCTTCCTGGGGCGTGCGCCCGCAGATGTTCTCCATGCTGCTGGCGGCCGTGTTCCTATGGCTGCTGGATAAGGCCCGCCGAAGCGGCCCCCGCCAATTGCGCTTCCTGTGGTGGACGCCGCTCCTGATGCTGCTGTGGGTAAACCTGCACGGCGGCTTTCTCCTGGGCCCAGCGCTGATGGCCCTGACCCTGGCGGGTTGGCTGCTGGAAGCCTGGCTGGGATTGGCGAACTGGGCTGAGGCTCGGGCACGAGCAACTCGCCTGTGCGCGGTGCTGGCCGCCTGCGTCGCGGTAATTCCGCTCAACCCCAACGGCCTGGAACTTTACCGTTATCCCTTCCAAACCCTGCAGGCGCGCACGATCGTGAATTACATCGTGGAGTGGGCTTCGCCGAACTTCCATTCCACGGACTTCAAACCGTTTCTCGGCCTGTTGCTGCTGACCTGGCTGGTAGTGGCGGTCTCGCGCAAACGCCTTTCGCCCACGCAGATCCTGCTGCTCCTGGCCACGGCCTACGGCGGACTGAGCGCGGCGCGCCACATTCCTATTTTTGTGTTAGTAGCCGTACCCATCCTGGCCGAGGGTCTGGAAGAACTGGCCGCGCGCCGGCACTGGTTCAGTCCGGAGGAGGCTTCGCTTCCGCCGGCCAAGCTGGCCATCAATCTTGTGCTGGTGCTGGCGGTGTGCGCGTTGACCGTTCTCCGCTTCCAGCAGGTGATCCGGAGCCAGGCGTCGGGCGAGGCTAAGAACTTTCCTGTGGCCGCCACGGATTTTCTGCTCCGGGAACACCCGCCAGCGCCCATCTTTAATTATTACGACTGGGGCGGATACTTCATCGCCCGGCTTTATCCGCAATACCAGGTGTTCATTGACGGGCGCACCGATCTTTACGGCACGCTGATGGACACCTTCTCCGACACCGCTCGCGGCGAAGGCAACTGGCGGGAGGGGCTGGAGAAATACCATGTGCAGACCGTTGTCGTGCCGCCCGCGAGCGGCCTGGCCGGCCTGTTGCGCCTGAATGCCGCGTGGAAAAAGGAGTTTGAGGACAAGCAGGCGGTGGTGTTTGTGAAGGCAGGAAGTTAGTAGTTAGTAGTTAGTTATCAGTGGGTGGCCCACTCAAGCCCGCTTTTGGCTGGAGTGGGAGCTAGAGGATTGGTCGAGTAAATATCTGAAAAACTCGGGAAAGAATTTTTCCATTCACCCACACAACGATGACCGCGTTCTGTGGGCCGCCCAGTGGTGACTCTCGAGAAAAGCAGGTCCTTCGCTGCGCTCAGGATGACAAATGGGAAAGGGGCGGGTTATCCCCCAGTCCGGGGCTTCCACGCGATCAATCGGAGGGCGGGTTTTGCAGACGGAGGTCCGGAGGCTTCGACAATCAATCGAGTCGGGCTTGAGGAGTGTAGAGAAGTTGATCGAAGCAACATCTGAATAACTGAACGCGAGAAGCTGTTTCCACTTACCCACACAACGAACAGCGCGTTGTGTGGGCCACCCCGCCCGCATTGTGTAGGCCACTCGCCTGTCTCCCCCAAACACAACAGTTACACAGGTAACTGTCTCCCTTCTGCACCAGCCTCTCGGGCCACCTGTCTCAGTTTTCGGACACCCTGGCTGTCAGCCCGCGGACGCCCGAGCTAAGTTGCTGAATCTGAAGGGCAAATTATCTGGCTCGAAAGTGCCATCTGCGCTCTGGATTGCACCAGAAAACGGAGAATTTAGGAGCGCAAGCTCCCATTATGAGTGCATGGAGAGTGGGAAATGCTGCAAGTTCTTCGCAATGTGTGGCGGGATGACGCGGGCCAGGATATCGCGGAATACGCGGTGATGCTGGCGGTGATTCTGGTCATCGTGGTGGGCACGATCCGTCTGATTGGCAGCCAGGCCAACAACGTATTTTCCGAGACGGCAAGCGCGATTGGCAGCTAAGGGAAGTATTTCCGCCCGAGGCTGAGAATTTGCGTCTTGTGAGCGCAGGTGAGCGCAGCCAGCAAGCGGGTTGTGCGCCTGCCTTCGCCTGTGTGGGCCACCCCAGTTAAGGAGCAATGGCAATGCTGACCGCCGCGGTGCTGGGCCAGAAGTGGGCGGTTCCCCACCCTGAGGTGTGGAACGCGCTCATTCTTGCCTTTGTGCTGACGGCGGCCGTGGGCGACATCCGCTGGCGGAAAATACCCCGCCTGCTAACCACGGCGGCGGTGGCCGCGGGCCTGATTTTTCATCTGGTGCACGGCGGATTGGGCTGGGAGTTCGCCTCCGCCCTGATTGCGACGCTGATCGCTTTCGGGGTGGGGCTGAGCTTTTTCCAGCTGGGCGCGATCGGCGGCGGCGACGTCAAGCTGATCACCGCCCTGGGCGCGCTGCTCGGCCTCGACCGCTGGATCCTGGCCATGGAGGTGGCGGTGCTGGCGGCGGCGCTGATCGGCATCGTGCAGGCGGTGCGCCGGGGCATGCTGGGCCAGATGCTGCGCAATATCGGATCGCTGCTGAAGTGGCTGGTGGGACGGGGAGGCGTAGCCGCCCACCCCACCATCAATGTGCGCAACTCGGCCATGCTGCGCGCTCCCTTTGGGGTGGCGGCGGCGCTGGGAACATTGTTTGCTGTGTTTAAACCATGAGGCCAAGAAGGACAGAACGCGGCGCCACGCTGCTGGAAGGGGCGGTGGTGTCCCTGCTGCTGTTTACCCTGCTGCTGGCGATTCTGGGATTCGGGCGGGCGTTCAACATTTATCAGGTGGTGACGGATGCGGCCCGGGAAGGCGCGCGCTATGCGGTGGCGCCCGACCCGGCCAACAGCTACGCGCTGCCCAGCGCCAGTAATGTGGCCACGCGGGTGTGCGGCTATCTGCAGGCGGCCAATATCAGTTTTGCCAGTGGAAGCTGCGGCCTGGCCAGCGGGCCCGGCGGGCCCACCTGCGCCAGCGGCGGCACCATGCCGCCGGGAGTGGCCCCCGGGGTTTACGTGCTGCCGGGCTGTTTGCAGACGGTCAATACCATTCAGACCTATTACACGGAAGTGGATGTGAAGGTGCCTTACCGGCTGTTCGGGCTGCCTTTCACGGTGAATTTGACGACGCGAGCGGTGATGCGCAATGAAGCGACAACCCAGACCTATGGCAACTAAGCGGGAATCGCGCGGCACGCAGGTGGCGGAACTGGCCATCGTGCTGCCCCTGCTGCTGTTCCTGTCGCTGGCGGTGTCGGAAGGGGCGTACATGATCCGCGTCCACCAGGTGCTGAACAACGCCGCTCGGGAAGGAGCGCGCCTGGCGGTGGAACAGCAGAACTACGACCCGGTCAATCCCCTCACCGACTGCACCGCTCCCAAGGGCAGCACGCAGGCGGCGCTGTGCCAGGCCATCATCAGCTACGCGCAGAACAACGGCATCAGCGCCGGCTCCAGTTTCAACCAGTGCAATGGGGCGCCGGGCACCAACGGGCTGAACATCACCGTCAACCAGAACTATCTGATTCCCGCGGTTGGCGGCGGGCTGAACATCAACGGCACGCAGGTGCAGGTGCTGTGTCCGTATAACCTGGCGTTTTTGCCGCGGGTTCCCAGTTTTGGAATAACAGGAACGGTGACTTTGAAGGGCAATGTCGTTTTCCGAGATTTTTTTTAGATTTCTTCAGGCGAGGAGAAGTGATGAACCGCAACCGGCTGTTGTTGATTGGCATTCTGGCCCTGGGCGTGGGCGCCCTGGTGAGCTACATGGTTTACACCACGCTGCGGCGCACCGTAGCGACAGTGAAGCAGGCGAACACGCAGGTGGTAGTGGCGGCGCTTGATCTGCAGGTGGGCGCCAAGCTGGAAGACAAGGATCTGCAGGAGATCCGGCTGCCCGGCGCCAACCTGCCGCAGGGCTACTTCCAGAACAAGGCCGACGTACTCGGCCGCGGCGTGGTGGTGCCCATCGCCAAAGGGGAATTCATCCTGCCCAGCAAGCTGGCGGCGGAGAACGCGGGGGCGGGTCTGCCTTCGCTGATTCCGCCGGGCATGCGCGCGGTCTCGGTGCGGGTGAACGAGGTGGTGGCGGTGGCCGGCTTTGTAATTCCCGGCACACGGGTGGACGTGCTGCTCACGGGCAATCCGCGCGGCACCGATGAGCCCCTGACCACGACCGTGCTGGAGAACGTGGAAGTGCTGGCGGCCGGGCAGAAGCTGCAGCGCAGCTCCCAGGGCGAGCCGCAGAGCGTGCCGGTAATCACGCTGCTGGTTTCGCCGGAGGACGCGCAGAAGCTGACCATGGCCAGCAGCGAAGGCCACATTCAGCTGGCGTTGCGCAACCCGCTGGACACCTCGGAAGAGAACCTGGCGGTGCTGCGCGATTCCTCGCTTTACCGCGTGGGGCCGGCGCCCGATCCGCGGCCGACGCGCACGCGCGTGCGGCGGGTAGCGGCCGCTCCCAAGCCGGCGCCTCAACCCAGCATGTACGTGGTGGAGATGATCAAGGGCGACAAGCGCGATACGGCCAAGTTCTAAGCGGTTTCTGAATTAGCGGCTCCCCCAGGTTGTTAACGACCTGTTTTTTAGCGGAGAGAACAAGATGCGAGTTTTGAAAGCGGTATTCCTAACCAGCGTGCTGGGAGTGGCAGTGGCAGCGGGCACGCTCAGCTTCGGGCAGGCGGCAGCGGAAGCAGGCGCGGCCGCACAGAAAGTTACACCGCCCACCCCCAACCCGGCGGCAGTCGAGCCGCAGCAACCGTCCGCCCAGCCGGCGCAGCCGCCGGCGGCGGCCGAACCTTCGCAGCAGCCGGCACCGGCGCAACCGGCGCAAGCGGCGCAGCCAGGTCCGGCGGCGGCCAGCGCGCAGGCGCCCGAGGGCGGCCCGGCGCCGCTGCGGGTGATGGTGGGCAAGTCGCTGCTCATCAACACCACCGAGCGACTGAAGCGGGTCTCGGTGACTGACCCCAACGTGGCCGACGCCATTGTGGTGACGCCCACGCAGATTCTGGTGCACGGGCGGGCGCCGGGCGAAGTATCCCTGCTTATCTGGGACGAAGCCGAGCGCTCGCGCAGCTTTGACCTGCGGGTGGATGTGGACGTTACCGCCTGCGCGGAAGAAATTCACCGCATCTTCCCCGAGGAGCGCATTGAAGTTTCCCCTTCGCGGGCGGCCATCGTGCTCTCCGGACACGTTTCCACCGAGGATGTGGCCAAGCGCGCCGGCCTGATCGCGGAAGCTTACAGCCAGAAGGTGGTCAACGTGCTCACCTTCGGGCCGGTAGGCTCGCAGGAGGTGCTGCTGGAGGTGAAGTTCGCGGAAGTGGACCGCAACGCGCTGAGCCAACTGGGCGTCAACCTGCTCTCCACCGGCGCCACCAACACCATCGGCACCACCACCACGCAGCAGTTCGGCGGCTTCGGGCCGCAGCAGCTTACGGATGTGTTCCCCCGCCAGCCGGGCACCGTCTTCACCACCAATCAGACCATTCAGGACACGCTGAACATGTTTTTGTTCCGTCCTGACATTCATCTGGGGGCGGTGATCAAGGCGCTGGAGACCAAGAACCTGCTGCAGATCCTGGCTGAACCCAACCTGATCGCCATGAACGGCAAGGAAGCCAGCTTCCTGGCGGGCGGCCAGTTTCCCTTCCCCGTGGTGCAGCCCGGCGCGGGCTTCACCGCGGTGACCATCCAGTTCAAGGAATTCGGGGTGCGCCTGAGCTTCACGCCGGAAATCATGCCCAACGGCGACATTCATCTCAAGGTGGCCCCGGAAGTAAGCGCGCTGGATTTTGCCAACGCGCTGACCATTTCCGGCTTCACCGTGCCGGCGCTGAGCACGCGCAAGGCGGCGACCGAGTTCCAGATGCAGGATGGGCAGAGCTTTGTCATCGCCGGGCTGATGGACAACCGGGTGACCAGCCAGATGAGCAAGATTCCCGGCCTGGGCGACATACCTGTGCTGGGCAACCTGTTCCGCAGCCGCAGCCTGCTCAAGAGCAATTCTGAGCTCATGGTGCTGGTGACGGCCAAGAAGGTGTCTCCGGACCGGGTGGCGCCGCCTCTGCCGCAGTATCCCAAGCCCTGGCTGGACAGAAACAAATTTGATGGCAGCAAGCCGGGAGGGGGCAAGTGATACGCAGTCTCACCAGCCGGCGGGAACGGGGAATGACGCTGCCCCTGGTGGCGGTGTTCATCGTGGTGTTGTTCGCCTTTGCCGCCCTGGCCATTGACCTGGGAGTGTTGTACACCGCTCGCACCAGCGCCCAGCACGCGGCGGACGCGGGAGCGCTGGCGGGGGCCTACACTTTCCAGGACGCCACGAAGACGCAGCCCTCCTCGGCGCAGAACGCGGCGGTGGCGGTGGCGGTGCAGAACAAGATTCTGGGCCAGTCGCTCGCGCCGGCGGACTTCACTCTCAGCGCGGCCTCGCCCTGCCCGGCCACCAGCGCCACGACAGGGGTTTGCGCCGACACCACCAGCCGGCGGGTAACCGTATACATCGCGCGCACCGGGGCGGCGGGCATTGGCACGTTCTTTGCCCGGGCCATCGGCTGGCGCTCGGTGGGCGTAGCCACGCGGGCCACGGCGGAAGCCAGCACCCAGGCGGGCGGCAGCCACTGCCTGAAGCCGTTCTACATTGCCAACACGGTGGTAGCAACGGATGCCAAGGTGGCCAATGCCTGCGCAGATAGCCAGTACCTGTTCGCTCCCGGCAGCCCGGGCCAGCTCACCAGCTTTGCCCAGGGCCAGATGGGGCAGCAGATCGTGTTGCGGCCGGTGGGGCCGAAAAATGCCAGCGTACCCAGCCAGTATGCCTCGCTGGACTTCGGCGCCGGCGCCAGCACCTATAGCTGCGTCATCTCCCATTGCCTGAATGACCCCAGCTGCAAGGTGGATCCCTCGATCCTGGCGAATTTTACCGGCAAATGCGGAGACAGCCTGCAAACCCAGAACGGCAACGACCCGAACAAGACCTATTGGGGAATCGCCGATCTGATCAGTCCGACCGGGGCGGCGGCCGACAGCTGGTACCAAAGCAACCCGACATCGCAGGGATTTGTGTTCTGCTATGAGTCGGCGCCCAGCACCAACTGCGACTCCAGCCTGTGGCGTGATACCAGCCAGTCGCTGATCACGGCTCCGGTGTGGGATAACTGCAAGACCGCCATTGGCAGCGGCAAGCAGACGGTGCCGCTGATCGGGTTCGTGGAAGTTTTTGTGGATGGAGTGGATAAGGGCACGGGAAATATCACGGCCCACCTGGTCACCGGCAGCAGTTGCGGCGGCGGCGGAAGCGGTCCGGGAACCGGCAGCGGTCCGGCGGCGATTCCGATTCGCCTGATCCAGGGCCCGTAAGCAGCCGCCGGCAGAGCGGCGCAGTAAGCAAGATTTTCCCAGGGAAGAAGGTAGTGGACGAATGGCTGAATTGGCAGTGGTAATACTGGCAACCGACGACGAACAGCGCTCGGTGCTGCAGGTGCTGGTGGACGGCACCAATGTGGCGCGGACGGTGCACAGCTGTCCCGCGTTTCCCGTGGCCGCCACCGACCCGCTGTTGCGGCGCATCCATGGCGTGAGCCCGGACGTGTTGCTGGTGGACATCCCCCATGACAACGCCACGGCGGCGATTCGGGCCATCGAGACGCTGCGGGCGGAAGTAAGCAATGCGGCCGTTTTCGCCATCGGCAGCATGTCGCAGCCGCAGGTAATCGTGAATGCCATGCGGGCGGGCGCGCGGGAATACATCGAGCGGCCCACCACCACCACCGCCCTGCTGGAAGCGTTTGTGCGGCTGACGGCGGCGCAGCGCAAGCACGGCCAGAGCGGACGCCGGGGCAAGGTATTCAGCATAGTGAATGCTAAAGGGGGCACGGGAGCGACCACGGTGGCGGTGAACATCGCGCTCTCGCTGCATTCCGCCCACGGCAGCGTGGCGCTCATTGACCTGGCGCCTCTGGGCCATGCCGCCCTGCACTTGAACGTGAAACCGCTGTTCACCATTGCCGATGCGCTGCGCAACCTGCACCGCATGGATGGCTCGCTGCTGGAGAGTTTCATGACCCGGCATCCCGACGGACTGCACCTGCTGGCGGGCACCAGCACGCCCACCTCGGTCGAGCCCACCACCAGCGAATTTGCGGCATTATTCGACATTCTGGTGAGCCACTACCGCTACATCGTGGTGGACACTTCCACCCGGCTGGACGCGGCCACCCGCCTGGTGTGCAATCTTTCGGAATTCGTGCTGCTGGTGGCGCACACCGACGTGGCCTCGCTGTGGAGCGCGGCCCGCGTGCTGCAATACCTGGGCGAATCGGGTGGCCGGGAGCGGGTGCGCCTGGTGCTCAACCGCTTCCGCAAGATCCCGGGCTTCAGCGAGAGCGACGCGGAAGCGGCTACAGGGGTAAAGCTTTTATGGAAGATCCCCAATCATTACGTCGCGGTCTCCAATTCCATTGACCGCGGGGTGCCGGTTATTCAGCAGAACCACTCCGAAGTTGCGCGGTCGTTTACCGGCCTGGCGGCGACGCTGACCGAAGCCGACGACAGCAGCAAGCGGGGCGGCGGGTGGTCGTTATTCAAAACTGTGTAGGAGCAAGGCATGGGCGGAATAGGAACGGGAACACAATTCGAGCGCAGCGAATACCAGCAGGTCAAAGCCGACCTGCACCGCAAAATTCTCGACCGGCTGAACCTGGAAAAGCTGGGGCGCGCCCCCAGCGACGCCGCGCGCGAGGAAGTGCTGGTGCTGATCCGCAACTCGGTGAACGGCGAGGCCGTGCCTTTGAGCTTTGCCGAGCGCGAGCGTTTGGCGCGGGAAATTCTGGACGAGATCTTCGGTCTCGGCCCGCTGGAGCCGCTGCTCAAGGATCCCAGCATCTCCGATATCCTGGTCAACCGCTATAACCAGGTATACATCGAGCGCAACGGCAAGCTCGAACCCACGGGGCTGACGTTCAAGGACGACCAGCACCTGATGCAGATCATTGACCGCATCGTCTCCCGTGTGGGCCGCCGGGTGGATGAGTCCTCCCCCATGGTGGACGCGCGCCTGCCGGATGGCTCGCGTGTGAACGCCATCATTCCGCCGCTGGCGGTGGACGGGCCGGCGCTCTCCATCCGCCGTTTCGGGCGCGATCCGCTGACGGCGCGCAACCTGATTGAAAACAAGTCGCTCACCGAGCCCATGCTGGAGCTGCTGGCGGCCATGGTCAAGGGGCGGCTCAACCTGCTGATCTCGGGCGGCACGGGCGCCGGCAAAACCACGCTGCTGAATGTGCTCTCCGGCTACATTCCCAATTCGGAACGCATTGTGACCATTGAAGACGCGGCCGAATTGCAGCTCAAGCAGGAGCATGTGGTCCGGCTGGAAACGCGCCCGCCCAACATTGAAGGCAAGGGCGCCATTCGCCAGCGGCAGCTGGTGATCAACAGCTTGCGTATGCGTCCCGACCGCATAGTGGTGGGCGAAGTCCGCGGCGAGGAGGCTTTCGACATGCTGCAGGCCATGAACACCGGCCACGAAGGCTCGCTGACCACGGTGCACGCCAACACCCCGCGCGACGCGCTGTCGCGTATTGAGAACATGGTGTCCATGGCCAACCTGAACATCCCCGAGCGCGCGGTGCGGCAGCAGATTTCCTCCGCCATCCATGCGGTTGTGCAGATTGCCCGCATGTCCGACGGCACCCGCAAGGTGACCTCGGTGTGCGAAATCACAGGCATGGAAAGCGAAGTGATTTCCATGCAGGACATTTTTGTGTTCGAGCGCAAGGGGCTGGGCGAAGGCGGCAAGGTGCGAGGCGTTTACAAGTCCACCGGCATCCGCGCCAAGTTTACTGACCGGCTGGCGGCAGCGGGATGCCGCGTGCGCCCGGCGGTGTTCGAATCGGTGGTCGAAGTATGAAGTGGGCGGGAGTCCAAGCATGATAATGGCGCTGATTGCGGTGGTGGTTTTTGTGCTGGTGGCGGCGGGAGTGTTTGCCGTGGCGTCGTTGTTCGACGAGCGCCGCTCGCATGCCCGCCTGCTGCGCGAACGCCTGGCCACGGTGCAGCAGGCCAGCGAACGCCAGCCCTCGGAAGAGCTGCTGCTGTTGCGCGACGAACTGATGAGCGACATTCCCGCGCTCAATCGTCTGCTGCAGCAGTGGCCGCGCATGGCCAAGGTGCAGCACTTGCTTACCCAGGCTGACGTAAAGATGAAGGCGGGCAAGTTCCTGCTGCTCACCATTTGCTCCTGCGTCACCTGCGGCGTGCTGGTGCTGTTCCTCAGCAACTCGCCGCTGTTCGCGGGATTGGGGGCGCTGATGGGCCTGTTCCTGCCCTATGCCTACGTCTCCTACATGCGGTCGCGGCGCTTCGCCAAGTTTGAAATGCTGTTTCCTGAGGCCATTGACACGCTGGCCCGCGCGGTGCGCGCCGGGCACGCTTTTCCCACCGCGCTGGAATTGCTGGCCACGGAAATGGGGGAGCCGGTGGCGGGCGAATTCCGCAAGCTGTTTGAGGAGCAGAAGTTCGGCTTGCCGTTGCGCGACGCTCTGCTGAACCTGGCGGAGCGCGTGCCCATCGTGGACGTGAAGTTTTTTGCCACTGCGGTGATGCTGCAGCGGGAAACCGGCGGTAACCTGGCGGAAATCCTGGACGGCCTCTCTTACGTCATACGCGAGCGCTTTAAGATTCTGCGCCAGGTGCGGGTGTACACGGCGCAGGGACGGCTGACCATGATCCTGCTGATGGCCCTGCCTCCCATTATTGTTGTGGTCATGATGCTAATGAATCCTGGATTCATGGGGCCGCTGTTTACCGATCCCATTGGTCACGCACTGATCGCGGCCGGGATCGTTCTGCAGACCATCGGCTATCTCCTGATCCGGAGAATTATTCGTATTCAGGTCTGAACCTTATGGCGATGATTCTGGCGGTTTTGCTGTTTGTAACGGTGTTTGCGGCGATCTTCGCTTTCGGCGCCGCGGCAGCCGCGCCCTCTTCCGTGCTCGGCACCCGCCTGCGCTCACTGGGCTGGCAACCACGGGCGGAAGCGGAAAGGCCGGCCATCAAAGAGCGGGTGGAACAGGTGCTGGACCCGCTGTCCAAGGCGCTGCCCAGATCGCCGAGCGAGGTTTCGGCAACCCGTGCCCTGCTGATGCAGGCGGGCTACCGCGATCCCAACCACCTCACCATCTACTTCGGCCTCCGCGCCCTGCTGGCCTTTGGCGGGCTGGTATTCGTGCTGGCCACGGGCGTGGGCCTGAATTCTCCCATGCTGATCGTAGCCACGCCCCTCGGCGGCTACATGCTGCCCCGTTTCATGCTGAAGCGCATGATCCGGAAGCGGCAGCAGCGTATCCGCCTCGGCCTGCCCGACGCTCTCGACCTGACGGTGATCTGCGTGGAAGCGGGGCTCGGCCTGGACCAGGCTCTGCAGCGAGTGGGCGAAGACCTGCGCCATGCGCATACCGAATTGAGCGATGAATTCCGGCTGGTCAACCTGGAACTGCGGGCGGGCAAGGCCCGCGCCGACGCTTTGCGCAACCTGGCAGAGCGCACCGGTGTGGACGACTTGAAGGCGCTGGTGGCGGTGCTGATCCAGACTGACCGTTTCGGCACCAGCATCGCGCAGGCGCTGCGCGTGCACTCTGACTCCCTGCGCACGGAGCGGCGGCAGCGCGCGGAAGAAGCGGCCGCCAAAACCACTATCAAAATGGTGCCCGTGCTGGTTCTGTTCGTTTTTCCTTCCATGTTCTTCGTGAGCCTGGGCCCGGCAGCGATCCAGTTGATCCGGTACTTCCTTCCGGAGATGCAACGATGACGCCAGGCGTGGTAGCCGTGCTCATAATTCTGCTGGTATTGGGATTGGTAGCTTACAACCGCCAGAAAGACCAGGCGTAGGAGCACTGGGATGTCGGGCAACAATTCGCGCAAGGGATATGCCTTTAATCGAACCCGGCAGGCGTTTCTGGCCACCGAATTGTCGGTGGCGGATACGCACTGGAGCCGGCTGCGCGGGCTGATGGGCAGCAACCCCACCGCCTTCCGTTTCGGCCATGGTTTGTGGATCGTGCCCAGCCACGGCGTGCATACGCTAGCCATGCGTTACCCCATTGATGTGATCTATCTGAATCAGGACAAAACCGTGGTCCATGTGGAGGAGAACCTGAAGCCGTGGCGGATCGCGCCTGTAAAAATGGATGCGGTCACGGTGCTGGAACTTCCCTGCCACACGGTGTGGAACACGGGGACCCTGGTCGGGGACCAGATCGAAATCGCCTTCGGCGTCCAGAAAGGCGTGCAGAAAGGCGCCCAGAAAAAAGTGGAGGCGGTATGAGCGCGACTCTGCCGGTCATGTCGCGCACTCCCGAGGCGCCCAAGTTCCTGATCGAGTGGGAGCCGCGCTGGAAGGCGTTTGCCAGCGCGCTCTCGCCCGCCATGCAGCGCTCGCCGCGGCACCTGCAGGGAGAGTGCCGGGCGGGAATGTTTCCGGCCTCCGGCATGGTGGTGGCCTGGGTGCTGGAAATTGCCCTGCTCCTGGTGGTTATCACCCTGCCCAACACGCTGCAGTTCATGCAGACCTTCACGCCGCCGGTACACCCCAAGTATGAGGTGATTTATTTCTCCGGCGATTACCTGCCGCAAACCACGGATACGGGCGGGGCGCAGGCCGGTCATACCGGAAAATCGGGCGGGCGCACGGCCATGAACAAGCAGCAGGTCATCAAGGTGGCGCGCGGCGATTCGCTCACCCAGCAGGTAGTGGATGTACCTAAGATCAAATTGCCGCCCAGCAAAGATGCGGTGGCCAATCTGATTGCCATCGCCGCGGCTAAGCCCGGGCCACCTCCGACGGAAGGCCTGCAGATGGCCAAGCCCAAGCTGACGCTGCCCGAGGACGCCATCCCGCCGGAAGTGAAGGTGGCGCGCGACAAGCTTTCCAAGTTGCCCGACATTTCCGCCCAGGCCGTAGCGCCCCCGGTGGATGACATTAGCCGCGACCAACTGCGGGCTGGTCCTAACATGGCAGCCCAGGTGGTGCCGCCTTCGGTACAGATCGAGAGAAACAAACTGCTGCGCACGCCCGCGCTGGGAGTGACGGTAGTCCGTCCTGCGCCCACCGTGGCCGGAAACATCGAGCGCGTCCGGGCGCCACAACTGCAAGCTGAGGTGGTGCCGCCGCCGGTTTCCGCGCGCGATGTGCAGTACGACAACCCGAACCCCAAGCTGGCCTTGCCTCCGCCCACCCCGGTGCAACCGGCTCCCGCCACCAACACCCTGGCCAAGGAAATCTGGAGTGCCGCCGGCTCATTCTTTGGCGGTGGCACGAAGAATGTAGTCCCCCCGCCGGTGCAGCCGACCGCGGGATTTTCTGAGGGCAAGCCGCTGGGCGCCGGACTGGCACGGGGGTTGACCGGCGGTCCGGGAGTGGTGCCGCCTCCGCCGAATCTGGCGGGTGACGGCGTGGCTGGAAATGGGCAGAGTGGCGGCAGCAAAGGTGAAGGCGGACAACTGGCGGCGCTGCGGCCGGCCCCGGTGATGGGCCCGAGCGGCGGCAATCCCAACGGCTCCGGCGTAGTCATGTCCATGCAGCCGGGTGAGAAAGTCGGCGTACCGGGTAATGCCGGCGGCGGCGCGCTGGCCATGTCGCGCACCGGTGGCGGGCAGCCTGGGGTGGGCGGCGAAGGCAACGGCGCCGGCATCGGCAAAGGTACCGGGGGTGGGAGCGGAAAAGTAGGTGAAGGCTCGGGCGCGGCCGACACAGGCACAGGCTTTGGCGCCAAGCTGAATGCCAAAGGCGGAATTTCGCCGGCGCCGGGCCGGGGAGGCGCAGGCAGCGGCGGCGGGCACACCGCCATGGCGGGCGTGGCCATCCGCGGCGGAGTGGTGAACCTGCCCAGCTTCGCTGTGGGCGGAGACCCGCCCAGCATACCTGGGCACACACCCAGCGAGCGTAAGCTGAGCCGGCCGGACATCACGGTGATTGCCACGCCCAGTTCCGGCGGCGCTCTGAACCTTTATGGCGCGCTCAAAGGTGACAAGGTCTACACGATCTACATTGATACGCACCAGGGCATCGCGGTGCTGCAGTTCGCCGATCCCGGCTCGCAAAACACCGGCTTCGACGAGGACCTGACAGCGCCCGAGGCCATCCGCACCGAATTGCCGCCGGGGCTGAAGAAAACACGGCTGGTCATCACCTGCACCATGGACCGGGCGGGGTTGCTGCGCAACGTGAAGGTACTGCAGGGGCCCTCGTCGGAGAAGGCCAGCCTGGTCACCGCGGCGCTCTCCAAATGGCGCTTCCGTCCGGTGCTGCGTGGCAATGACCCGATCTCGGTGGACGCCATCCTCGGGTTCAACGTGGATACTCGTTGAAAATCAAATCACCGCAGAAACACTGAGGAACAGCGAGAGTCGTTGGCAGGGTTAGGGCCGGGGATTATCATTTCTTTCTTCCCATGCGCCTTCCTGCTATGACATCGACGAAAAGAATTGGCATCGCAGCTTTTAGTGTCCTCCTGCTCTCCCTGGCTGCCCACGCCCGCCTGGTGAAAGATGTGGTGTACAGCCAAGCAGGAGGCACTCAGCTCACTCTCGACGCCAGCATCCCCGATGGTCCCGGCCCGTTTCCTGCGGCGGTGTTGGTACACGGCGGCGGATGGGTGGCCGGCGATAAGCAGCAGTACATCACTTACATTTTTGAGCCCCTGAGCAAAGCTGGATTCGCCTGGTTCAGCATCAATTACCGGCTGGCCCCTCAATTCCAGTTTCCTGCTCCGGCCGACGATATCGAACAGGCCATCCGCTTCGTGAAGGCGCATGCCGGCGAATACAAAATTGATCCCCAGCGCGTCGCGCTGATTGGCGAGTCGGCGGGCGGGCATCTGGTGTCCTATGTGGGCGCGCGCAACCAGCCCGGCTCGCGAGTGGCGGCCGTGGTTTCCATGTACGGCATCCACGACTTCATCAGCGCGGCCATGGAGTGGAAGCCTTTCCCGCACGAAGTGCTGGACCTTTTCGGGATCAGGCAGGTCAATGCAGAGACGGCGCCGCTGCTCATCAAAGCCTCCCCGGTGGTGTATGTGAGCAAGGACATGCCGCCCTTCCTGCTCATTCACGGCTCCAGGGATGAAGACGTGCCCTATGACCAATCAGTGGAGATGTGTTCGCACATGAAGCAGGTGGGCGCGCGTTGCGACCTCATAACCATTTCCGGCGCTCCCCATGGCATGGACCATTGGGAACCACATCCTGAATGGCTTTGGTACAAAAAAGCGATGGTGGATTGGCTGGAAAAGACAGTAGTCAGGAGTCAGTAGTCAGAATTCAGCCGCAGAAGTGCGGGCCGCCAACAAGTGTGTGGGACAGGCGCCCTCGCCTGTCCGGGCGAGCGCAGGTCGCCTGAAATCACGCGGGCAGAGGAGGGTGACACCACCGCTGCTTGCTGCCCGCCGTGGAAGCGCCCGGCTTCAGCCGGGCGAAAACCGTCCCAAGCCGAATTGGCTTCAGCCCCGGGGGGAAAAATAAAGCCCGGCAATCGAAATCGCCGGGCCGGGGACAGCCGTCTATCTTGACGCTGCTTTGGCGCAGAACTTATCGAATGCCGCGGTCAGATCGGCGGCAATGTCCTCTGCCTCGCGGGTTTCAATGTCGCTGCGCTGCATCATGTAAACCAGCTTGCCGTCGCGCAGCAGTCCAACGGAAGGCGAGGAAGGCGGATAGCCCTCGAAATATTCGCGCGCCCGCTCCGTGGCATCGCGGTCCTGGCCGGCAAACACGGTGACAGCCTGGTCGGGCCGCACCGCATGCTGCAGGGCCAGCCGCACCGCCGGGCGCATGCGCCCTGCCGCGCACCCGCAAATGGAATTCACCACCACCATGGTGGTGCCTGGTTTAGCCAGCGCCTGCTCGACTTCGGCGGCGCTCCTCAATTCTTCCACCCCCAGGCGAGTCAGTTCTTCACGCATGGGCAACACCATCAGCTCTGGATACATTCCTGCTCCTTGGAAGAGATTGCTCCTATTCTAATATGCTTTTCGCCGGCGCGCCCATGGCTTCGGCGGAAGCGCATCAGGAACCAGCGAAATGACCAGCCTCCGCATTGAATGGCGACGTTTGGGGGAGTGCAGCCGGAGTCCTGGCTGTATGATTGAAGCACTTCATGCTCATCCGCGAAAACGTGCCCCTGGCGCCGCTGACCACCCTGGGAGTGGGCGGTCCGGCGCGCTTTTTCGCCGAGGCAGTCTCTGCTGAGGATGTCCGCCGCGCGGTCCATTACGCCGGCGAACGCAGCCTGCCCCTGTTTGTGCTGGGCGGCGGAAGCAACCTGGTGGTTTCCGACTCCGGCTGGGCCGGCCTGGTGCTGCGCATCCGCATCACCGGCCTGGAAGAGCGGGAGGAAGGCGACAGACTCATTCTCGACGTTGGGGCCGGCGAGGAGTGGGACCGGTTCGTCGCTCGCGCCGTAGCCCGCGACTGCGCCGGCATTGAGTGCCTCAGCGGCATTCCCGGCAGCGTGGGCGGCACTCCGGTGCAGAATGTGGGCGCCTATGGCCAGGAGGTCTCGGAGGTCGTCGAAAGCGTGCAGGCTATTGACTTGAAGGATGGCCACCTGCGCGAGCTTTGCAACCCGGCCTGCGGCTTCGCCTACCGCACCAGCATCTTCAACACCAGCGAGCGCGGCCGTTACATCATTCTGCGCGTCACTTTTGCGCTCACTCCCGGGGGCCAGCCGCGGCTGGAATACGCCGACCTGAAAAAATATTTTGCCGGCCGTAGCGACAAGCCGACCCTGGCGGAAGTGCGGGAGGCGGTGCGCCACATCCGGGCCGGCAAAGCCATGCTCATCGTGCCCGGCGACGAGGATTGCCGCAGCGCCGGCTCCTTCTTCAAGAATCCCGTACTGACTGAGTCGCAACACCAGCAACTCAGCCAACGCGCTGCTGCACTGGGCCTTTCGGTTCCCAGCTATCCCGCGCTGAGCGCCCAGCACAAGGTTTCGGCCGCCTGGCTGGTGGAA
>DATEGM010000205.1:0-4796 GCA_035280085.1 Terriglobales bacterium | reverse complement strand
GAGGTTTCGTCCAGTACCGGCGCCCCTGCACCCGCTCCAATTGCTCCTTCCGCAGCCCCCGCTCCGAGTGCGGCTCTCGCCGCCAAAACCGCTCCAGCTTCCACCGCTCAAGCGGGCGTGATGGTCGCTTCCAATATGTTGGCTCGGGCCGAAGGCAAGAAGAAGCTGGCGCCGCCTACGCGCTGGATGCTCTCCAAGGATGGTGCGCTGCTCCGCTCCACTGACGCCGGTAAGAACTGGCAGGCGGTGCCATTTGCCGGCAATGTAACCTTCCGCGCCATCGCCGTGATCGGACCCAAGGTGTGGGTAGCTGGTCAGGGCGGGGCGCTTTACTATAGCCCCGATGACGGCAACCAATGGCAAAGCCTCACGCCTTCCGCGAACGGTGCGGCACTAACGGAAGACATTACGGGTTTGACCTTTAGCGATGCGCAGCACGGCAACTTGACCACGGCCAGCGGCCAGACCTGGACCACCTCTGACGGCGGCCGTTCCTGGCAGAAGCAGTAGCCCACCCGCCTGACACTCCCGAATCGTGCTAAAAATAGTGGTCTTCACTTTGCCGCGAGGTCTGCCATGAGCGCCAAAAAGACTCTGAACGTCGCCATGATCGGCCAGGGCTTTATGGGCCGGGCCCACTCCAACGCTTTTCACCAGGTCGGCCACTTCTTCGATACGCCATTCGAGTTGCGGCGCAAGGTGATCTGCGGGCGCAACCGCGAAACTCTGGACGCCATGGCCGCGCGCTGGGGTTGGGACGAAACCGCCACCGAATGGCAGGCCGTGGTGGAGCGCAAGGATATTGACGTAGTGGACATCGCCACGCCCAACAACCTGCACGCGCCGGTGGCCCTGGCGGCAGCCAAGGCAGGGAAGATCCTGCTCTGCGAGAAACCCCTGGCCATGTCTGTAGCCGAAGCCGAGCAAATGGCTGCCGCGGCGCGCAAAGTGCCCAACCTGGTGTGGTTCAACTATCGCCGCGTGCCTGCCATTGCCCTGGCCAAGCGCCTGATGGACGAAGGCCGCCTGGACCAGGTCTACCACTATCGCGCCGTCTACCTGCAGAGTTGGGGACCGGAGCGCGAGGGCGTGTGGCGCTTCAAGAAAAGCGTGGCCGGCAGCGGCGCCATGGGCGACCTGCTCTCCCACTCTGTTGACCTGGCGCTGATGCTCAACGGTGAAATTAGCGAGCTTTCCGCCATGCTGCGCACCTTTGCCCCGCCGCCGCGCGACGTGGACGACGCCGTGCTCATGCTGGCGCGCTTTGCCAACGGCAGCATCGGCAGTTTTGAGGCTACGCGCTACGCCGTCGGGCGCAGGAACTACAACCAGTTCGAGATTCACGGCTCTAAAGGCATGCTGCGCTTCAACCTGGAAGATCTGAACCGGCTGGAGTTTTTCGACAGCAACGACAAGCAGGAGGTCCTGGGCCCTCATCAGGTGCTGGTCACCGGGCCCGGCCATCCTTATGTGGACCGCTACTGGCCGCCGGGGCACATCATCGGCTACGAGCACACCTTCATTTCCACGCTGGCGGATTTTCTCGATGCGCTGGCCAAGAACCAGCCCTTCCACGCCAATTTCGACGACGCGACACAGGTACAGCGCGTGCTGGAGGCGGTGGAACATTCGGCCGCTGACGGGCGCTGGACGAAGCTGGAACAGGGGGCGCGGGCAGCCGACTAATTGGGATTGTGTGGCATTCCGCCACCCGATTTGCGTCGTGTGGCGGAATGCCGTACAATATATCTACGTATGTCACAAGCAAAAGTAAGCCCGTCCCGTAGAACAGAGCGCCTGGATGCTCGCATTACTCAGCAAGAGAAGGAAATTATCCAGACCGCGGCGCATCTTCGTGGCACCTCGATAACGGATTTTGTTGTGATGAGCGCAAAAGAGGTGGCGGCGCGAATCATTCGTGAGAACGAAAGCCTAACCTTATCACGGCAGTCGCGTGAGGTTTTTGTGGATGCTCTTCTGAATCCCCCGCGGCCGAACGAGAGGGCTCTCACTGCGGCGAGGCGTTTGAAGCGGGAGATCGGGTAATTTGCAGGAGAAGCGGTGCCGCCGAAGTGGATCTTCGAGCCGCTCGACAAAGCAAGGCATAATCGAGCGGTTTTTTCTTGCGGCAAAGAGCCGCTGGATCGGTACTTGCAGCAACAGGCGAATCAGGATCTGCAGAAGAAAGTAGCCGCAGTGATGGTGCTTACCCCTGACGGTACCACCATAGCCGGCTACTACACGCTTTCTCAATACTCCATTGAGCTCGGAGCCTTGCCGCAAACTATCCTGAAAAAGCTTAAATTGCCGCGCTATCCCGAGCTTCCAGCCACGTTGCTGGGACGATTAGCCGTCAGCTCCCGTTTTCGGGGACAGGGCATCGGCGAGTTGCTGCTCATGGAAGCGCTTAAACGATCTTTAGACCAAAGTCGTTCAATTGCGTCCATGGCTGTGGTCGTTGACGCGAAAGATGAAGAAGCGAAGGCGTTCTACGTCAGGTACGGGTTTATCGAACTGCCTGACTATCCTGATCGTCTGTTCCTGCCGATGAAGACCATTCAGCAGATGTTCGAGCTGTAGATTCGTTGTGGCTCTCTACCTACGGCCGCCGTTCTCATTCTCCGCCACCACCCCGTTGCGCTGCTTCTTCAGCATCTCCACGCCCTGGGCGAAGGTCATGTGACCGGGAACGCGGCGGAAGTCGCTGGAATCTTCCGTCTCCTGGATATTGATGCTCTTGAAGAACAGCGCCTTGCCGGTGAAGCTTAGCTGCATGTGGGTGGTGGTCCAGTAGCCGTTGGCCACCGCCCCCTGCACCACCACGAAACGGCCGCCGCGGTCCAGGTGGCCGAGAATACCCCAGCCAAAGCCCACATCCTTGAAGAGGGTGCCGTCAATCCGGGCGATGCGCGCCTGGCGCGGCTCAATCAGCAGGAATCCATCCATGCCGGTAAACACCTGCTGCTCGCGGCTGGGCGGGTCGAAGTCCGGATTGGGCTGGAACCGCAGCCGCACCAGTTCCAGGCCGTTCACTTCCTCGGTGCCTTCATATTGGTAGCGGAACGCGTCCGGCAGGGCCTGCACCATGCGGTTCACCCGGTCAGAGTCTTCCTTCTGCTGCTTCTGCTTTTTACGCAGCTCGGCGGGATTGCGCAGCACCTGCTCCAGGCGTGCGAACTCCTGCTGCCGCTGTTCGGGGCTTATGGGCTGGTCATTTACCGCCACCAGCATGCCGGCGGTGCCCTCGGCGGTTTCCACGTATTCGCGGGTCTGCACCCCGGCCTTGGGAGTCTGGCGGCGCACACGAAACATGAGGCTTACGTCGTCGTGGCCGGCCTTGATCTCGTTATTCACCGCTTGCCGTACCAGTTGATCAGGGTTAAAGGTGTGTTCCTGAGGTGGCTGGGGCGTGCCGTTCGCAGCCGGGGGTGCTTGCTGCGCGAAACCTGCTGCCAGTGCGATTGTTACGAAAGCTGCCGTGGCCCACACTCGTCCTTGACTGCGGATCATCATCTGCGGTCCTGAGTTAGCTGAGGTCTGCTCTGTCTAAAAGTCTACCCAATTAGAGTCTCTGAATGCCAATGCTGTTGCTTCCGCTTGACAGCACGCTGCAAGCAGCAGAAAGCAACGGAAATGCGCAGCGGCGTAGGGAGGAGAATAAGGGAAGTAAGAAAATGTCGGCTCGTTCGAAAAGGCAGTCCCAGTGATTTTTAAGCCACGTGGCGTGAAAAGGCCGCTGTTCCCCTGGTTACTAACCGGCCTCATCCCGTTTCGTGGCGCTTCCGAACGAGCCGACGCGGAGAGTATTGCAACGCGGGTGCCAAACGTCTCGCCTCACGAAGCCTGTAATTCAGCGGGATTTGCCTGTGGCGGACGCATAGGGTTGCTGAAATACCTGGAGGGATGATAGGACACCTGGCGCCGGGGCACCTATTGTGAAACCGCCGATGCAACCGCTGAGCACATGCGTACCAGCGGCCCAGGCCTTGGCTTCAGCCCACACCGGAGGGGTAGGGGTGGGGAGTTCTTCAGTAATCCTCAAAATGCTTGCTAAGTGCGCTAAAATCCGAGCTAAACCGATGCTTTAGGCAATTGGGGTTTGGAAGGCGCCCGGCCGTAAGCCTCGCCCGGCGGCGGTAAATCTAACGACTGGAGTCACTTACATGTGGAAACGCAAGGAAGAAGAGGAAGCTGAGGCATCAGCTGCCAGGGCGCAAAGCAGCATTGGACCGGGCCGTCCTGAGTCGCCGCGCATGACCGCTCCGGTGAGTGGAACCGCCCATATCGGCCGCTCGGTGGCCATCAAAGGTGAGCTCTCCGGCAGCGAGGATTTGTACATAGACGGCCACGTGGAGGGCAACATCGAGTTGCCGGGAAGCAATTTGATGGTCGGTCCCAACGGGCGCGTGCGCGCCGGCATTCGCGCCCGGGGAGTGATCATTGAAGGCAAGGTGGATGGCGATATCGAAGCCACGGAGCGGGTCGAGCTCAGAAAAACCGCTGTGCTGATGGGCAGCATTGTCACGCAGCGCGTTTCCATCGAAGATGGAGCGTACTTCAAAGGCGGAGTGGACGTGAAGCGGCAGGCGGCGCAGGCACCGCAGCAGCAACCGGCAGCTCAGCCCCGGCCGGAAGTAAAGCGCGAAAGCGCCCCGGCGGCAGCTGCCGCTGCAGCGCCGGCCGGCAGCACCACGGCGCTGCCGAAACCGCCGCTGGCGGAGCAAAAGAAATCCTGATTACTCCCCCCGCCTTAACGCGATACACTAGGGCGCAAATCGTACGCGCAAGCCGGTGAC
>DATEGM010000204.1:0-34280 GCA_035280085.1 Terriglobales bacterium | reverse complement strand
AGCAGCCTGGCCCAGTCTTTCTGCGCGATCAGCGCTATGCAGAGGGTCGCGCCGATACCGGCCAGCACGAAGGTGGCAGGATGGGATACCCATATGGCGATTGCGCCCGCTAAGCCAAATGTCACCACCTTTAACGGTTTCCAGCTGCCATCGCTGCCCTCGATAGCCAGGAAATAAAGCAAAATTGCAACCGCTACGTCACACGAGTATTGCTTGAGTTCCGAGGAGTAGTAAATCAGCGACGGGGAGATGGCGAAAAGGCCGAGCGCGATGGGTGTGGCGACGCCGCTGATGGCTTTGCCGGCAAGCTTGTAGAACAGCAACATGGAGATGATGCCGGCCACGAGTGGCAGCAGCCGCAGGGCATATTCGCTCGAGCCGAGGTACAGAGAGGCCGATTTTTCCAGCAGCAGAAAGATGATGGGCGCGCCCTGGTGATTGTCGAGCGGCCGGAGCAGCCCTGCCCAGGGGCGATGCAGGATGTTCAGCGCCAGGTAGGCTTCATCTAGCCACAGCGAGCGGTTCAACAGGTACTCGAGCAGACGCAACAGGCAGCCGAGACCCACAGCCGCCCAGGCCAGCTTGACGAGGGCAGGGTTAGGCAGGGATGCACTCTGACGGGTGGCTGGAGGGGAACCCGCGTCGTGGATGACCTTTGCCGGCTTAGGAGTAACGGTAGACAGGTTCATTGCAGACGAGGACCGCAAGAGGAAATGCGCTCAGATCACCGTCACTGTTTTATGGTGACCATCTGTATGACCCAGTAGCCACCAGGAGAGACGGGGGCGGTAGCGGAGTAAGACCCGGCCGTGGCTGCTGGCTTGTCTTCAGCCAGGTCGGAATCATGGGTGGTGATGATGCGGGCAGTAAAGCCGGCGCCCGGGCCGGGAGTGCCGGTGGCGATAGTATCGGCAGCGAAAATCACCTCGTTGGCGGCCGAGGTGGTTAGGGGTCCGCAGCTGGCGGTGGTGCTGCTGCCGACGCCAGGAATGACTTGATCAATGGGGCTGGTGGTGCTTGCGCCCGAGTATTCCAGAACGCGAACATCAGGGTAGGCCGCCGCCTGGCTGAAGTTTACAGTTACCGTGTTGCTGCCGGCCTTGATGTTCTTGGCGTAGTAAATGGATTGCCGCGCGCCGGAAGCGGTGGTCGGCCCTACTGCCAGGAAGTAAGTGTTCCCCAACGAATCGGTGACAGAAGAAACTGAAGACGTAGTGTCGTTCCAGCCCACTACTACCAGGTTCAAATTGCCGGCCGTTTGAGCTTTCGTTAGTGGGCCCACCGGAACCGCGGCGAAAGAGCCCTGGGGCGTGGCAGCGGCAACCTGGACGAAGGTGATGGGATTGCCGGTGGACGTAGTGTAGGTAAAGCCGTTCGTCAGCGTTCCGCTGGGCCCGCCGCTATTGGTGACCACCACGTTGACCGCGCCGGCGGCGTGGGCCGGAGTGGTGGCGGTAATTGAGGTGCTGCTTACTAGATTCACGTTGCTCGCAGCGGTGCCGCCGAAGGTGACGGTAGCGCCGGCTGAAAAGTTCGTGCCCGTAATGGTCACACTCGTGCCGCCATTCGTGGAGCCGGAGTTGGGCGAGACCGAACTAACGGTCGGCGCAGGAGTGCCGCTGCCGCTGCCTTGAACCTTGAACGCGGCCATCTGCATGACCCAATATCCGCTCGGGGAAAGCGGAGCCGTGGCAGAGTAAGAACCGGGCGTGGGGCCGATCTCGTCTTCGGCGAGATCGGAATCATGAGTAGTGATGATGCGAGTGGTGAATCCCGCACCAGGCCCGGGGGTACCCGTGGCGACAGTGTCGGCGCCAAAGATGAGGTCGTTGGCAGCGGTGGTGGTGGCCGAGCCACTGTTCGCAGTGGTGCTGCTGCCGACGGCAGCGGCAGTCACGTCAAGAGGGTTAGTGGTATCGGCGCCCGCGTACTCCAGAACCCGAATGTCAGGATAGACCGCGGCTTGGGTGAAGTTGGCCGTAACCGTATTGCTGCCGCCCTTGATGTTCTTGGCGTAATAGATGGACTGCCGCGCGCCGGAAGCGGTGGTCGGGCCGACCGCGAGGGTGTATGTATTCCCGAGCGTATCGGTGACCGAACTGACGGAGGAGGTCGTGTCGTTCCAGCCGACCACGACAACGTTCAGGTCGCCGGCCACTTCCGCCTGGGGGTAAGCAACCGGAACACTGGCGGAGTTGGATTGCGGCGTGGCGGCCGCCACCTGCATAAAGGTGATGCTGCTCGCCGCAGGAGGGTTCAACCCGTACACCACCAGCGCGTCAGAGAAGGTGGGCACGTATACCTTTCCATTGGCAATCGTCGGCGGCGTGAACTTGGCATAGTTGCCCAGGGCATCGCGGCCAGGATTCTGGTTGCTGTCCCACAATTCGTTGCCGAGGTCGGTGGCATCAAAGGCGCGCACGATTCCTGTTACCGTCTGCTCGCTGGCATCTCCCAGGGGAGCGGTGGCCCACACGATTCCCGTACCGCTTTGGCTGCCGTTCGCGGAAAGCGACAGCGGCATGCTGTTGGAATAGCCGGCCGTGCCCTGGATGGTGCCCTGCGACACCGGTGTAGTTTGGAACAATCCATTCACAAACTTATATGCTTTGAGGAAGTCGTCGGGGCCCCAGAAGTAGATGACCGGCCCATTATTAGGGCTGTTCCAGTAGATGGGGCTGCCCATGAAGGCGAAAGAATTTGTGCCATTGGTCACTAAAATGTTCTGCAAATTCTGATCCGTAGTGGCATTGAATCCGCCCATTTTTCCTGTCGTGGTGTCCATCAGGCGCAAGTATCCATCCTTGCCGATGTTCACCAGATCAGTGGTGTTGGGCAGCAGCATCGGCCCGCCGGAGCCCAGATCCACGTTGCCGGTATCCAAAAAGCTTTGGTCGTGGGGCGTGAAGTAATCGGCCACCGTCAGGCCGGAAGAGGCGTTGAGCTTGAGGATGGTATCGCCATAGTCCTTGCCCCCGGTGTTCACATCAAACAGTCCATTGCTTGTGGCGCCATAAATCCACGCTGTGTTATTTACGATGTTGCCCGCCAGACCCTGTCCCGCGGCCCAGAAGCCCGCACTGTCGCCATTAGGTGTAGCGATGAATACTGTCGGAGTTGCCAGCAGGTTGGAAGCGGTGTAGGCGAAAATCCAGCCGTGCCACGGAGGCACGTCGCCCACCGAGCCAAAGCCAACGTAGACCATGCCGTTCAGCAAGAGCAGCCCCGGCCGGTTCATCTGGTTCAGCGCCTTGAAGGTAATGGTGCCGCCCGAACTTCCCGACCCTGTGCCGGATACGCTGGCAGTGATCTCAACCGGGCCGCCGAATTTTTCGCCTCCGGTTACCAGGTCGAGGGCATGCAATTTGAAGTGGTATGTGTTGTTGCTGGTGTTTTTGCTCTTAGCGACCACATAAATAGTGCCGCTTGCCGTGTCAATCACGGGGGTGCCGGTGATGCCGATTTCCGGGAGCAGGTCCTTATAAGGGCATTCAGCAATGGACAAGCCGATGCACACGTCGCCGCTGGGCACAGAGGTTCCCAGAGTCGTGGGCGTGACATGCCACAGCGGCGCCGATGCCGTGGGATCATCGGCATCGAAGGCGTAGACACTATTGTGCTCCGTGGCTACAAAGACCACGTTGCGGGTCTTGCCGCCGATGGTCAGCCCCGGCACGTACAGCGGCTGGGCGTAAATGTAGCCGTCCACCGTGCGCATGAACAGTTTGCCGAAGTTGCTGACGTTTACGTTGGAAGTAGTAAGGCTGGTCTCCTGGATTTGGCCTGTACGGCAGTTGTCGTTGTGGTTGGTCCAAACAGGCACAGGGCTAGGGGAGTTGCAGGTTTGGGCTGAGGCAAGAGGAACAAGGCACAACGCCACCAGCAGCACAGGTAGCCAGCGCACTAGGTTGGCCATGCGTTCGCCACTGGAGCACGAGCAGCCTTGTAGTTGATCAACAGAGCAGGGAAGGGCCTTAAGGGTCATTTACCTCTCCAACAGCCTCGGAAAATGGTTCTACTGCACGGTCAAAGTTATGGTGGTGAACTGCTGCGAGCCGCTGCTCGGAGTTCCAGTCACGATCACGCTATAGGAGCCTGCGGGCGTGCCGCCACCGCCGCCACCTCCACCTCCGCCGCCACCAGAGGAGGAACCGCCACCGCCGCAGGCCACAAGAACCAGAGAAAGCAGCAGCACGGCGAAGAGCCCCAGCATGAGCTTGCGCCAGCGCGAGCCCAGGCCCGCACCCGCCAGGACGAGGCCGAGGGGTGGCAACAACACTCCGTACAACGGGAGCAGGCTCCATTTTCCTGGCGCCGGCCGCAGAAGCGCGGTGGAAGGCGCCTGGGTAGTAATGGTCAACGTCGTGGACGAGCCTGCGTTGGTGGGGTTGCTGGCGAACTGGCAGTTCGCACCCGCAGGCAGCGCCGAGCAGGCAAGGTTAACCGCGCCGTTAAAGCCGTTGCTGTTAATAGTGATGGTGTATTTTGCCGACTGCCCCGGACTGACGGTCACGGCACTGGGCGATCCGCTCAGACTGAAAACCTGCTTTACGGAATTGAGCAGGCCGTAGACCAGCAGTTGTCCAGAGTTTTGTCCCATAACGTTCGGCCCCACCCAAGTGGGCAGGTACACCTTCCCATTCGCGACCGTGGGAGGCACGAACTTGGCATACTCGTTCACCGCGTCACGATTGGAGTTCTGCTGGCTATCCCACAATTCAGTGCCTAAATTATCGGCATCAAAGGCGGTGAGAACGCCGGGAGCAACCTTGCTGTTTGTACCCGAAGGGGGCAGGGACAGAAAGCGTGAGGCCCAGACAATGCCGCTTCCCGCCTGGCTACCGTTGGAGGAGATAGACAGAGCAGCCAGAGTATCCTCGCTCGGCTGATTTTGAATAGTACCGAGTGTGACCGGAGTAGTCTGGAAGGTGGTACCCACCAGCTTCCAGCCTCTAATTACATCTCCAGGACCCCACAGATAAAGCACGCCACCATTCTGAGGACTATTCCAGAAGACGGGCCCGCCGAAAATCATTCCGTTCGGGTAGGCGTTGGTGGCCTGAAAGTTCTGCAGGTTATTGTCGTTAGCTGCGTTGTACTTGCCCAGGTTACCGGTGTTCATCACCCGCAAAATGCCATCTTTGCCGCCGCCAACCAGCACGGCTGGGGAACTGGGCAGCAGCACCGGGCCGCCGGAGCCGATGTCAACGTTGCCGGGATTGGTGTTCAGGTAGGACTGGTTGTTGGGCGCATACCAATCCACCACGTTCAAATTCTGGTCGAGTTTCAAATAGCTGGAGGCGTAGTCATTCCCGCCTTGCCAGTCGGTAGAGCTGCCGTTACTGGTGGCCACATAGATGTAGGTACCGTCGCTGACTAAGCCCTTGCCGCCTTGCCAAATGCCGCCCGCGGCCAGATATCCATTGTTGGGCGAAACGTCAAACACAGCTTTTCGTTGCAGGGTGGTTGCGTCGTACGCAAAAATCCAGCCGTGCCAATACACACTGTTTACGGCAAAGTCGCCGTTGGAGCCGAAAGCGGTGTACACCTTACCATTCAGCAGGAGCAAGCCGGGCCGGTTGAGCTGAATCAGTTGGTTGAGCGGGGGCGTCTGGTCGCTGCCATCAATTTCCACCGGACTGCCAGGCCGCTCCGCGCCCGAAGTGATGTCCAGCGCATGCAGTTTGAAGTGATAGGAGGAATCTTTGGTCTCGGCAACGACATACATAGTTTTCGTAGACGGGTCAATCACCGGGGTCGCGGTGATGCCCACCTCGGGAATCAGGTCGGCGCAATAGTTCGCCTGTCCCGTGGCCGCGCAGATATCGTTGCTGTCAACCGGCGTTCCGGCTCCGTTAACACTCACCTGCCAAAGGGCTGGACCCAGACTGTCGGCGTCAAAAGCATAGACGCTGTTATGCTCAGTGGCCACGTACACCACGTTGTGTGTCGTGCCGTTAATCGTGACATTGGACACGTACAGCGGCTGGGCGTAAATATAGCCATCCACATTCAGGGCAAAAAGCTTGCCGAAATTGGCCATGTTCACGTTGGAGGTATTAAGAATGGTCTCCTGGTTGTTCCAGCCCGTGCGAGCCGGGTTATTCGACTGCGTCGGAACTGACACCTGGGCGGGAAGCGCTGTCACCAGCAGCAACACCGCGGCGAACAATAGAAATGCCTTACCTGCCTTAGGGGAACCTTGCATGTATCACCTTGCTGGAAAAAAGATTCAGACGAGTAGCGCTTGAGAACTAATTGCGCCGGGCGGCGGTAACGAGCGGCGCGCCGGCCGCGGCTTTTTCTTCGCCATCCTCGGTCCAGTGCATGCTGGAATCGAGGCGGCCGCTTTCCTGGAGCTTCGTGATCTGCTTAATTCTAAAATATTTTCCGCCCAGGAATTCATCCCTGGTCAGGCCATATTTCTGGAACGCGGCATATAACTGTTCCATGCCGCGCGCGACCGTCCACCGCGGCTTGAACTCAGGCAACGCTTTGGCAATTTTAGAACAATCCACGCGGTAGCAGCGCGGATCGGGTCCGCCGCCGGGGGCGTAGCTCACATGGCTGCCGGGCACAATTTTCTGCACCATTTCCGCCAGATCGCGGATCTGGTAGTTCTCTTCGCTGCGCCCCACGTTGAACGCCTGGTTGTGAATAGCTTCCCGCGGAGCCTGCAGGACGGTGATGAAAGCGCTGGATATATCCTCTATGTGCACCAGCGGACGCCAGGGCGTGCCATCGCTCTGGATAAGCACCTCGCCGGTGGTGTAGGCCACTGCCACCAGGTTGTTTACCACCACGTCGCCGCGCAGCCGCGGGGAAGCGCCGTAGGCCGTGGCATTGCGCAGGAAGGTGGGGCTGAAGTGGTCGTCCGCGAGTTTGGCAATATCGCGCTCACTCAGCACCTTGGTTTCGCCATAGGCGGTTATGGGATTGAAGGGCGCATCCTCGCGCAGCATGGCATTCGTGTCTGAAACGCCGTAAAGGCTGCAGGAAGAGGCGTACAGATATCGCGGCACGCCCGCCTCTTTGGCCACTTTCGCCAGGTGCACCGAGGCGCGGTGATTGATGTCGTAGGTGCACTCCGCGTTGAGGTTGCCCAAAGGATCGTTAGATAGCGCGGCCAGGTGTATGACGGCGTCGAAACCTTCCAGGTCCCTTATCTCGACATCGCGAACGTCCTTGCGCAGGGCCGGAACCGCCGGGGCATCCTCGCCAAATGTGCAATGCTCAAAAAAGAAAGTATCAATGCCGACCACTTCGTGCCCCGCGGCGCGAAGCATGGGAACCATGACCGACCCGATGTAACCATTATGACCGCTGACCAGTACTTTCACTCATCCTCCTCTGTTGGAAACCTACTTCGCCCGAGTTAATCCTGCTCGAGCACAATCTTGCGCGCGTAAAACGCCTCCGCATATCCCGTCTCGGAGCGGCATTCCAAGCCTCTCAGCCGCAACATGGAGCGAAACGTTTCCGCTGTAAACCAGTGTTTGTCGCGCTGGGACTGGAAACTTTCGAGCAGGTAGTCCGTTTTCTGGCTGCAGATCTCTTCTTCCAGCGGAACAAAAAAATTCGGCGTTCCTATGTCCCCGTCGTACTTGGGGATCTCGTATTCCAGAATGGTGTGGTCGCGAAACGTGTTCCAGGTAAGCTCGCAGAGCAACCGGTGATCCTGGTGCAAGTCGTGGCGATAGTGGGTCAGGATCAGGTCAGGAGCAAACGATTTTAGTCCCTCAAAGAACTCTTTCACCTGGGTGCCTGTAT
Organism: Terriglobales bacterium; assembly: GCA_035280085.1. GTDB lineage: Bacteria > Acidobacteriota > Terriglobia > Terriglobales > Acidobacteriaceae > JAICWP01. The sequence goes on along the minus strand of DATEGM010000204.1, from coordinate 26,510 downwards.
AAGGCAGAAAGCCGTCGCGAAACGACTTGATCGTAATGTCTTTTTTTGCCGCCCGCTTCAGGAACAACTCCGCGCTGTGCCGCGCTTCCTTCGCCCGGGTCCGGTCAGAGCTGAAAACCACCCAGCGCACATGCGCGTTCTTATGCTGTTTGAGCAGCCGCAGGATGGTGCCGCCGCAGCCGATTTCGAGGTCATCGGAATGGGCTCCCAGGCACAAAATGCGATAGCCAGAGCTGCGTGGTCTGGAGAAGAGCAGCTTAAGCATGGATGGTTTCAGCCTTGGAGGGAAGAGGGTTTTTCCAGACTTCCCAAGGCGCATCACCCCGCGCGTACAGGTCTTCGAGCTGCTGTTTTTCCTTGAAGGTGTCCATGCAGGCCCAGAAGCCGTCGTAGTTGTAAGCCAGGAGCTGGCGCTCGGGAATCAGGCGCTGGAAGGGCTCGACCACCAGTTCTTCACCTGGCCGCATGTAGCGGAAAATCTCTTTGCGCAGAATGAAGAATCCGCCGTTCATGCGAACTCCCGAGTGCTCCACGTGCCGGATGTCGCTGACCAGGTCGCCATCTTCCATGGTAACCACGTGGAAGCTCTGGCTGGGCTTGACGCACACGAACCCAGCCAGCTTCTTGCGGCGCTGAAAGTGCTCGATGTAGTCGGGCAGGGGCAGGTCGGAAAGCCCATCCGTGTAGTTGGCCAGGAACATTTCTTCGTTCTTCAGATGGGGCTCAACCAGCTTGAGCCTCTGACCGACGTTGGAGGTAATGCCGGTGTCCACAAAAGTAATACGCCAGTCGTGAATGTCGCTGTTGAGCAGCGTGACCTGCTTGCCTCCGTCGGCTAACACAAAGTCGTTGGTCAGGCACTCGTTGTAATTCAGGAAATATTGCTTGATTGCGTCCGCCTTGTACCCCAGACAGAGAATGAAGTCTTTGTGGCCATAGTGCGCGTAGTACTTCATTACGTGCCATAGGATGGGCCTATAGCCGATGTTCACCAGCGGTTTGGGAATAGCTTCGGAGAACTCCTTGATTCTCATGCCGAAGCCCCCACAGAACAACACGACCTTCATCAGAAGTCCTCCAAAACCGCAATCCTGAAGCCAAATCTCAGGCGGCCAGCCACCAGCGACGGCGTTTCACTGGCTGGAACTGCCCTGCCGCAAAGGTTGCAGGATTTGCCAGGCTACGAAGCGCAGGTCGCTCCACAACCTGGGGCTATTGTCGCGAATCCAGCCCAGCATGTGCAAATAGCAGCGAAGTCTTTCTCCCCAGGGCAGCGGCGCGCGCTGAATGCTTGCCAGGTACTCCCAGAACTGCCGGAAATGAGGCAGCACAAAGCGCGGTGGCCGCTCCGCATGCAGCTTGAACATCCGCTGTTGCCGGGAAGGGAATTGGCGGGTTACGCGCTCTGCGTGGTCATGGTGAAAGAACAAGTCTTGCGGAATCTGGTAGTACTTGCCGTAAAGCGCCAGTTCGGCCAGGACAGAACGGTCCGAATCGGCAAAATCCCCATGGATGGGGGTCAGCTTCAGGATGCCGGCGCGAATCAGGCCGAAAAGGGCGGCGCAGTTGTGATCCATGCGGATCAGTTCCCGAAACCGCTGGTGCGGCTGTGAGGCTCCCGTGTTCAGCTCCGGCTCCTCGCGGCGCAGCACGGTGCCGTCTTCATCCATATCCACGGAGCGGCAATAGCACAGCACTACCTGGCTTTCACGGTCCAATACTTCGACGCAACGTTCGACGTAGTCGGGCGCCAGCCGGTCATCGGCCGCCACCCACATGAAATATTCTCCCGTGGAGCGCAGCACCACCTGGCGAAAATTCCAGGTCACGCCCCGGGTTTTGTCGTGGCGGTAATAGCGAATGCGGGAATCAGCGGCAGCGTAGCGGCGGCAGATCGCTTCCGTGCCATCGCTGGAGCCGTTGTCCGAAATAATCAACTCGAAGTTCTGATAGGTTTGGGCAAAAATCGAATCCAGGGCTTGCTCCAAATATCGTTCCCCGTTGAAAACGGGCACACCGATGCTGACTCGGGGGCGAACTTCTGTATTCGCCTCTGCAACCTCTGAATTCATGATGCAAGTACCCATGATAATTTCAGCCGTCCTGGAATCTTCAACCAAGTTACAGTGTTACTGGCGACATTGCAGCGCCGAATTCCGGAGAGCACACGCCGGATTCTTCGGGCATTTGCAGGGCCAGCCGCCGGGCCATCTGCCCTGCGATTTTAGCCACCAGAACACTCCAGTCATGCGCCTGAGCTACTCTCTGCCGGGCCTCAACGGCGCTGGGGGAGGACACTGATTGATCGAGAGCCTGGGTTATGGCCATGGACCACTCATCCACCGTCTCCGGGAGAAAGACAAGGTTGTTGAACTTCTGCAGGGTGGGCAGAGGCGAACCCACCACCGGCCTGCCGCTGGCCAGGTATTCGTGCAGTTTGAGGGGATAGATGAATTTGGTGTAGCCGTCGTTCCGGTAGGGCATCATGCATACCTGAAAATGCTGCGGATAACGGGCCAGATCGCGCGTCGTTTTTGGGCCCAGAAAATGGACGTTGCGGCGGGTGGAAAAGGCCTGCAGGATTTCCGCCGAATTCCAGCTTCGGCTGGCAGCGCCAACGAAAACAAACGACCACTGCGGATGCCGCCCGCTCAGCTCCAGAAGAAGAGGCCAGTTCATTTGCGGCTTCAGCATTCCCGAGTAGCCGATGCGCGGGGCCGGAATCCGGCGCAAGTCCTCGGGTTCGGGCACGGGAGTGGAATAGCTCTTATAATCCACGCCGTTGGGCACGAACTCGGTGTTCGGATTCAGCCGGCCTTTCTTCTCCAACATGGCCGGAGAATGTATAAAGACCTGTCCGACACTCTGGATCAGGCGAGCTTCCGCCTTAGCAACCGGCTTTTCTTGCGGCGAGTACGAATATTCGTCGTCAATGTGATAGACGCTCAAGTGATGGGGCAGGAGATGGAGCGCAGGGGCGAACTCGGGCTGGCAGAGGTAAAGCACAGTCTGCCGGCAACCATGCCGCCGCAGCAATTTGCCGGCGCGATTCAGGCGTTGGCGGAAGGTCAAATTTCCCAGCCACCCCGGGCGGCCGAACTCGAGCAGCCAGGGCTGCGGCTCGTAGATTTCCAAAGAGCATCCGCTGGGCACGCCGTAGTAGCGGCCGTCGCCGGCCTCACGTTTTTTCAGCACGTGCCGCCAGCTTGTGGGAGGGTTCATCCACACCACCCGGAAGTAATGAGAAAGGCGGCTCAGGATTTGATGGCGAGCCTGCCACTGCGGTCCCCATTGGTCGGAGACGAGCGCCAAAACTCCAACTTCCGGAAACAGCGGTGCTTCTGCGTTAACCTGTAGCATGTGTCCTTACTCGTTCCTCGCCGGCACAGCGACAAGCTCCGGCGTGGGCGCTGCTGACTTCGCGCGCGCCCTCCATATCGTCATAATTTCTTTGCGGTACATCACGGCCAGCCCCAGCGCGAACAGCGGCAGTACAGCTGCAATTTGAGTAAAAAAGAAGGGCAGGCTGTGAACCGGCCAGAAGCGCTCCGTCATATAGCAGCCCACGGCGAAGGGCAGCACCGCCAGTCCTGTTCGGCCCCAGGTTTGCCACAAATACCGGCGGATGGAAATGGCAACCAGGCCGCAAACAAAGGGCGGCCATAGGAAGAGCTCGACGAAGACGCTGGGAATGGTGGTACCCCAAGCCACGCCGTATATCCCGATCCGGCGCACCAGGAAGATGCTCAGGCTCAGATTGGCGGCGCCTTCCAGTATTCCCCACAGCGCCACCCGGCGATGCTTTTCCATGCCATACACGATGCCGCAGGCGGCGGCGCTCCCGGTGCTCACGATCAGTGAAATCAACAGAACCCGCAGCACCGTACCCGACGAGCGCGCATACTCGGCGCCCATCCACAAATTGATAAATGTCTCGCCGCGCAGGAAGAGGGCAAGCTCAATGGGCAAGGAGACGACCAGAGCGGCGCGCGTGCCATGGATCAGCAACTGCCGCAGACTACGTTCACTGCCCTCGGCCTCGAAGGTGCTGGCTAAAGGTGTGAAGGTAGTGGTCATGGAACCCACCACCTGCCTTGCATAGCCGATTAGCGTTCCCCCGATCGCATAGAAGGTTACGGCCGTCGCGCTGACGAAGGCGCCCACCACAAGGTTATCGGTGTAGTACACCAATTGCAGCGCGACGTTGATGACGAACACATAAAAACTGTAGCCCCAGAGCTTGCGCAAGACTGCCCGACTTGGCATCCCCAGGTGGATCCGGAGCTCAGAATAGCCATGGAAACAAAGATAAATTTGCAAGCAACTGGCCACTATGGTCGTAGTGAGTTCCCACAACGCCAGAGCCAGGATGCCGTGATGGTACTCGAGCAGCAGCACAATTCCGCCGGCTCGCAAAAGGTTCTGCGTAATGGAGACGGTGCTGAGAAGCTCAAAGCGGTGCAGCGCCGCCAGGACCCCGCCGAAAACTCCGCTGCAGAGGGTGACCGCCAAGCCAGCGGCGGTGGCCAGAATTGCCCAGCGTGCGTCCCAGGCCAGGCTGGGGGGAACCTGGAACAAACGGGTAAATACCGATGCGAATCCGATGCTGGTAAGCAGGATGGCAATGCTCAACCAGAGTCGAATCCAGAGAGCGCCGGAAGCGGCCTCCGACGATTCATCATGGTTTCCCTGGGTGGCGCCCTTCGAAACGAAACGGGTTACTGCTCCGCGCAGCCCCAAATCCAGCAACCCCATGTAGGAGTTCAGCGAAACTACCAGTACCCATACGCCATAGGCTACGTTGCCCAGGTGATGGACAACGAAGGGCATCAGGAAAAATGCCACTATCATCCCCAGGACCAGGGCGACCCAGTTGGAGAAGATATTCCCGGCGATGCGTCGAATGCGCGGTCTTGAGGGCATTTAGAAACGGAGCAGGTTCAAGAAAAACTTAGGTCGTGGTCGGGACATCAATTTCGGCCGCAGTCATCTGGCTGATCGCGGGCTGCTGTTCAATAACCTGACTCTCGCCAGCAGCTCCCAGCCGCTGCAGCAACCCTGGGGCGGGTTGCCAGCCGGTGTCCTGGCGTAGCCGTTCACAATCCGCATTCAAATTGCGATAGACAGAGAGTAACCGCCGCCGGTTCAGGCTGGGTCCGCGTCCGAGTAGTTTCTTAGCTGTTTTGGCTGCGGCTACTCCCAGCATGGCGACCCAGTAGGGAACATAGATGGCGCGCACGTCGTGCTGCGTCCGAATGCACGCGTTCACGTATTGCCGCAGCGTAATGCGTTCGGGCTGGGAGAGAGTATAGATTCTCCCGCGCGTGCTTTTGTGCTGGATGATTTGTACGATCGCGGCCGCGACATCCTCCACGTGGATCAGCAACAAGCGCTTCCGCGGGCTGCTGAGGCAAACCAGATTGCGGCCCAGCATCCATCCCGCCGCTCCGGTGGCATCCCCGCCACGCCCCACAACGAGGGAGGGGCGGAGAATGGTCCACGCCGGGCTTTTATCTCCCAAATGCTGCAGCGCGATGTCCTCGGCCCGTCTTTTGCCCAGGGAGTAGGCGCCTCTGACCTCAGCGTTCGCCTCCAGCGGGCTATCCTCGCGGATAGTCTGGCGGTTCTTCATGGCAGCCATATCGTGAACCGACATGGAGCTCATGTAAATGACGTGCTCTACCCGTTGCAGGAGGGCGGCCCGCGAGACGTTCTGCGTGCCCTGCACCGAACTCTCCACTACGAATTTTTCGGAACCACGCAGCCCCGCAGCCAGGTGTACGATAAGATCCATCCCGGCCGCTGCAGCATTCAGGTCTTCAAAAGATCGAACGTCGCCCAAGAAAATTTCCACGCCCAGCCGCTTAAGTGCCTCCACTGAACTTGTGGGTCGAACCAGCGCGCGCACATAATAGCCGTTCTGCACCAGCGCGGTTACCACGGCTTTGCCTATGTATCCGGCAGCGCCGGTTACCAGAACTTTTTCCTTGTGGCGAAGGTCAGTTTGTACGGAGGGCGAACCAACACCCTGGGTAGCCACCTGCGGCGCATTCGCAAAAATTGTCTCTTCCGCCATACTGACGGCGCTGGCTAACTCACGGCGGATGGGAGGCAGATCGGAATTGCGGACGCTCGCGTAGAAAGCGGGAAGCAGGCTTCTAAGTCCGGCGTAGGGGACCACCTTGCCGCGCAAGTAATTCGCGATATTGCTCACGGCGGTAGTGGAGAGGCGCCAGGAATCGGTGAAATTCGAAGTGGCCAGCGCAATGCGTCGCGGAAGCGGGCTCTGCCCCCGCACCAGGACAGTTTGCGTGTCGAAGCTGGCCTCGGCTGAACCCCGCTCGCAGAGTACACGCACACCAAGAGACGAGGGCTTGATTCCGCAGGAAAGCAGAACCGTAGCCGTGCATTGGGTTCCGTCTATCTGAACCGTCAGGTGATCAGGAAGCCCCTGGGGCAGAATGCCACCAGCTCTGCTGGTCACCTGGATCTGGCTGGGCCAGCCGGCGAAGTAAAGCGCAAGGTAAAGCGCATGTGCCGCGTAATCGCGCAGCATGCCTCCCGGCAGCAGATGGCTCCAATGCAGGCCGACGGCCTCCCGCAAATCCGGGGTCTCTTCCTCCAGATTGATGCACAGCCGGCTTTCAACGTGCACCGGCTTGCCCAGTTTTCCTGATTCCACGGCACCCAGCAATTCCCGCATGCGAGGGTGAAAGAGATGAATGAAGTCCGGGCACAGCAACACGCCCGCGGCCGCGGCCCGCTCGTAAAGATCGGTAACCTCGGCCGCGGTGAAGGCCATGGGCTTTTCCAGGAACACGTGCACGCCCCGGTCCAGAGCAGCCCGGGCGCACTGGTAGTGGTAGGCAGGCGGGGTTACCACATGCAGCACATCCAAAGGAACGTCGTCCAGCAGGGAAGTAACGCAGTCCTTCACAACCGGAATGTTGTATTCGGCGGCGAATGCGCGAGCCGCGTCCTGCGCAACATCCGCCACGCCCTCCAGCCTGGCGTCGCTCTGTTCCCGGATGAATTGAGCATGATAGCGTGCGACTTTGCCGCAGCCCGCGATCCCGATGCGGAGCGGCTTGATCTCGACCTTGCCGTTCTTATTGCCTGTCATGTGAGCCCTGAAGATCCGGGCGCAAGCGGCCCGGTCCTGAAAACGTCGTTTTATGTGGAGTGATCAGCTAAGGCTGTGCGCGACAGCATCGTCGCAGGACAAATTCGACAAGTCTGCGCGGCGATTTTCCACGGTCGCGTTTAATACTTCGGCGAACCTGCACGCCATCTGCTCATGTGTGTACTGAGCAATCGCGCGCTGGTCAGGATTGTAGGAAACCGAACCGCTGCGCTTAAACTCGTTATAGGCTGCCAGCAGATATTGCTGCAGTTCCTCAGCGCTCTGAACGTGCCTGCCGGCTTGGGTTTCCTCCAGGGTTTCGGTCAACACCCCGCGAGCACCGCCCAGCGCGAGAATAGGTCTGGCCGAGCCCAAATATTCGAAAAGCTTTCCGGTGTGCTGGCCGGTTTCACGAAGGTCAGACCAGCCCAGCAGCAAGAGGATCTGAGACTCAGCCTCACGCTGCAAGGCCTCCGCTCGTGGAACCACGCCGCACACCTTCACCGCGCCCTGCAATCCATACTTCTCCACAAGTTGGAAAAGCCAGGCTTCGGCTGGGCCATAGAAGCGCACTTCGACATCGTTCCGGTCCACCATACCTTTAGCGATCAGCTCACGCAGCGCTTCGAACAAGAGACGAGGATCACGCATGCCATCGTAAAGATATCCCGCGTGCGTAATTGAAAAGCGCTTGGTCAGGGGCGGGCGAGCCGTACTAAAATCTGCCGGGTCAAAACCGTTAGTGATGGTATACACGGGCTTCGTCGGGAACCTTTCCCGGAGCCGAAGCGCCCAAGGCTCGGAGACGGTGACGAGTGCATCAGCCTTTCTTAAGGTTTTTCGTTCCAGCCGGGCATAAAAAGGCTGCATAATCTGGCGCACGCCCCAGTGACGTTGTTGGCCCCAGAGGTCCCGAAAATCCGCAATCCAAGGACAGTTCAGAACCTGGCGCGCATAGGCGCCGATCATGGGGCTGGGCGCCGGCGGGTAAGTGCTCAGTATGGCATCGAACCTGAGTTCCCGGCCCACCCGCGACAGAGTTTCCTTTGCAAACCGAATCCAACCCTTGGTCTCATCGGGATAAGCAATCACCCATTTGGCAGCTTCCAGAAGCGTGGTGTGGAGCCGCCGGGACGATGGATTGGCTGATTGCGACAGCCGCAATTGCTCGTGCACGGTGCTTTTCGGGTCCAGCCCGATCTTAGCCTTCCACTCATCGAGGACATTGCTGTACCCGGTTTCAATGATGGTTGCGGGAGGTCGTGGGCCCGGCGGCAATTCGGGCGTAAGCACTGTAACCTCCCATCCAAAGCGAGGGAGGTACTTCATGATGCCGGTGGGCCGGATTGATCCCGCATCAATGCGCGGCGGGCAACCATAAGCAATGAGAAGAAGCTGAGGCATGAAAGGAGATCCTGAAAGCCAAGGAGTTTACGGCTCTACGTCCTTACTAAATGACCCTCCAAGGCTGGTAGCGGGTAGAAAACTCTCCAGAATCCGGCTCCGACACCCTTACGGGTTCCTTGGATGCGGCGGATTCGCGTCCCAGCCGAACCGCCATAGCCAGCAACAGCCAGCTCACCCAAAAGGGCTTGCTCCACAAGATGTCTCCAAAGAAAGCGTTGGCCAAGACTGCCCAGCAAGCGGCTTCCAGACCCAGGGTGACGAGCGGCAGAGTGCCGCCGAGAGCCGACCGAAGTTTGGTTACGGCACGAAATTCACTAAGCATAGCGGCCGACATCAATACCAAACCGACAATTCCGAGCTCAACCGTAACATTGAGATACATGTTGTGAGAACCGCGGTTGAAGCCGGTAAACTCGTTCGCGTATCCCGCATAGGCCTGGTAAACGACGGGAAAATTGTTGAGGCCGGCGCCGGGCAGCCAGTAGGCCTTCAGAACAGCAAACCCGGCCTGCCAGATGTCAAGGCGGCCCGCACCATGGGTTGCGAGCGCTTCTTGAAGTCGGACGAAGAAGAGGGAAGGTAGAGAAACAGCCAGAGCCAAAATGGCAGCGGCCAGTGTGACAAGACGGCGGTTGAGCCTGAGCCTCCAGATGAAAACACAGAACATGACCGCGAAGGCAACGACAAACGCCCGCGACATGGTCAGAAAGGCAGCGTAGCTCATAATGGCGAACATAACGAACGCTGCCACCATTGCACTCCGGCGGCGGGCGGAAATGAACCAGCTAACGGCAAGAGAAATCGGAAGCAGAAGCTCGGCGGCGATTCCGTTCGGGTTCGTCTCCCGGTTGGCTACGATCAGGGATGCGCGCGCGGTCTGTGTCCAGGTCCCATAGGTCACGCCTGACCTGTACAGATAGACGACCGCAATCGCGGCGAGGAATCCGCCCGCTACTGCGAAACCGCAGAGCAGCAGTAATTGCTTTTTCGTGACCGTCCAGGACGCCGCCAGTGCATACAGGAAGACCAGGGCGACGGCGGTGGGCAGGATTTGTTTAGCCGCCGCGGGTTCGACCGCCCAGGCCATGGTCAGTATTCCCCAGAACAAGAAAGCCAGCCACAGCAGCACCGTGCGCGATGGCATTGACAGGCGTTGCTTGGCAATGCCAGCCACAAGCAACCCCATGCCGGCCAACGCTCCAACCGCCCAGTTGAGGGTGACCCCTGCATTGCCGGAGCCGAGGGCGCTGACCGCTTCAAAGGGCACGAGAAAAGCATAGAGGCTTAAGGCAGCTTCAATGGGCCATTGCACCGCGACGATGGCCGCCACCGCGATAAGAACGTAAACCCATTTCTCGGTCGCGATAGCATTGCCGGTTGTGATTGCGAGCACAAGAATGGCGAGAATACCGCTAGCCGATTTCAGCCATGCTTCGGAATGCGAGCGCGAACCTGCGGCCAAGGGTCGCGTAGATGGCCTGGAAAACCTCGAGAATCTCTGCGTTGCGATTCGGGAAAACACTCTTTAGTTGTCCTTGTATGCTTGGCGCTGCCACTACAGGTGGCGGCCTCTCACTCACCGTGCAAGGCAGAGCGAGTTGGAAACTTGTCTCCGATAAAACCCTGCAACATTAACCCAGCATTGCCCGAACAGTTCCAAACAGCACGCCAATATCGCTAAGAAATCCTGCTCGCTGGGCATATTCCAGATCGATCCCTATTTTGACCGGCAGAACATGCTCGGAGTAATACCGCGGCAAGGCTTCCGGTTCAACATTGGCGAGCAACTGTTCTTCATTGCGGTACTGAATGGACGCCATTCCAGTAATTCCCGGCCGAAGGCACAGAATGTCGGCTTGAGGCGGCGTCAGAGATTCCAGGAATTCCGGAAGGTCTGGCCGGGGGCCTACGAAGCTCATATCTCCCCGCAGCACGTTAAAGAGCTGCGGCAGTTCGTCTAGTTTGGTCTTCCGCAACACCCGGCCCAGACGCGTAATTCGTAAGTCTCCGGCGCGGGTGATCTTTAGACCGTTACCCGTCGAATCATGCGTCATGGTGCGGAACTTGAATACCCAAAACAGCCGCCCATCTTTGCCCATGCGTTTCTGGCGGAAGAGTACCGGTCCGGATGAGTCGAGGGCGACTCCTATGGCAACGATGACGAACAGGGGGGAGAGGAGGATGAGCAGAACGCCTGCCAGCGCCAGATCCAAGAGCCGTTTGCGGTATGAGTTATTCCACCCAGTGAAGCCGCTGGCCGGCGGATAAGACGCTTGGCTCAAAACCTGTGCTGCTTTGGTCATAGCCTAAACCGCAACAGCGTTCCGCTTGCGGTTCTTGTGCACGATCTGCGTGACCGCTTCCACCACGCGGTGCTGCATATCCGGCATTAACCCTGGGTAGATCGGCAACGAAAGGGCGCGTTGAAACGAAGTTTCTGCGTTCGGAAACCCATCCTCCGAATATCCAAACCGTTCACGATAAAGCGGGTGCCGGTGCAGAGGGATGAAGTGGACGCTGGTGCCGATTCCCAGTTCTTTCAATTGCTCAATGAATTCATCGCGCCCAATTTGCAGGAGTTCCGGTCTGATCCGCAAAATAAAGAGGTGCCACGAATGCTGCGTGACGTTGACCGGCGTCGGCGGCAGTTCGAGTTCTTCAATTTGGGAGAGATTTTCCAGGTAGAACTGTGCAATCGCGTTACGCTCTTGCCAAAAACGGTCACACTTGGTCAGTTGGGCTCGTCCAATCGCTGCCAGGACGTCCGGGAGATTGAGCTTGTAGCCGGCGTGCAGAACCCGGTAGTCCCATGAGCCGGCTCGGGTATAACGCTTCCACGCATCCTTGCCGATACCATGCAGGCGCATGGTAGCGGCCCGCTCGGCGTAGCTGTCATCATCGGTGGTCAGCATGCCGCCTTCGCCGGTTGTGATCGTCTTAGTGGCGTAGAAGCTGAAGGCGGTCAACTCGGAAATAGTGCCGACTCGCTGTCCTTCCCAGCTGGCGGGCAGAGCATGCGCCGCATCTTCGAGTACCTTTAAGTTGTAGCGCTTAGCCAGGTCTCGCAAAGCAGTCATGTTGCATGTTTCACCGCCAACGTGCACCGGGATGATGGCGCGTGTGCGTTCGGTAATAAGGCCTGCGGCGGCTTCGGAGTCAAGATTGAATCCCCCGCTCACACTGTCGCACAGGACCGGCTTCGCCCCGAAATAGGTAATGACCTCCCCGGTGGCTGTGAATGTGTAAGTCGGTATGAGGACCTCATCCCCTTCTCTCAAGCCAATGGCGTCTAACGCCAACTGCAGCGCGGCGGTGCCCGAATTCACGGCCAGGGCGTGCTTGCAACCCACATACCGGGCAAATTCGGTTTCAAACGCTAAAGCTACCGGCCCGGTGGTTAGCCAGCCCGACCGCAGCACGCCTTCTACTGCCTCGACCTCTTCGTCGCCAACGGAAGGTACGTGGAAAGGAATATATGAATTCTGTGCCATTTTTGGGTGAAATTTCTCCGATTGAATTGAACCAGGGGAGTTCCGACAGCGCGACCAGACCTGAGCCTGCAAATACCTGGCTGTATGGTCCCGCTATGCGATCTCCTTGGCCGAGGATGCCAGGAGATTACGCGCGCGCCGGTAGGCGAGGGATTGGTCGTGCCTGTCCACCTCCGAGAGCTCGATGATCTCGCTGCTCGGCCAGTATTCGGGCACAATCGAAACCAACTTAGCAACCAGTTCGTGGACGTTTCTGGCGTCTACCAGCGACGACAGATCCTCCAGCCACGTGCGCACTTGTTCGAAGGCTACAGTTCCGCCCTCGAATACGCGAATCTTCTCGTGCGGAGTGGGCTTAATGTTTTCGCCGTCCAGCTTCAATTCCTCGAACAGCTTTTCTCCTGGGCGCAGCCCAGTGAACACCACTTCGACGTCCCGCCCGGGCTCCAGGCCCGCCAGCCGCACCATCCGCTTTGCCAAATCGGCAATATTTACCGGCTCTCCCATGTCCAGCACGAAAATCTCCCCGCCCTGGCCCATGGTTGAGGCCTGCAGCACCAGTTGTACCGCCTCCGTCACGGTCATGAAATAGCGCTTGGCTTCGGGATGGGTCACGGTTACCGGCCCGCCGCTGGCGATCTGCTCCTCGAAAATCGGCAGCACGCTGCCATTGCTGCCCAGCACGTTTCCGAAGCGCACCGCCATGAAGCGGGTCTTGTTATGCTGCAGGGCCAGGACAATCAGCTCCGCTATCCGCTTGGTCACTCCCATGATGTTGGTGGGATTGACCGCCTTGTCAGACGAAATGAGGACGAAATCCTCGGCATGCGCTTGCCGCGCCAGGAGCGCCACGTTGTAGGTCCCGAAGACATTGTTCGTAACCGCCTGGAAGCAGTTCCGCTCCATCATGGGCACGTGCTTGTAAGCCGCCGCATGAAAGACGGAACTGGGCCGGTACAAGCTGAATACTTCGCGCAGGCGCGAAACGTCCAGAATGTCGCCTACCACCGGAACGTAATTCAAATCAGGGAACTTGCGCGACAGCTCCATTCCGACCTTGAAGAGGTCGTTCTCCGAGCGGTCCAGAAGAACCAGTTGCCGCGGCCGGAAGATCGCCACTTGGCGCGCCAGTTCAGAGCCGATCGAGCCGCCCGCTCCGGTAATCAGCAGGACTTTGTCCTGAACCCGCTCCCGAATCCTGTCCAGTTCCAGCCGCACCGGTTGCCGGCCCAGCAGATCTTCGATGCGCAGTTTGCGTGTTTGCTGGATGGAGGCCCGCACTGGTGCGGTCCGGTCCAGCATCTCGCTGATAGGTGGCAGGATGCGGAAAGTCACCTTACTTTCCCGGCACTTGTCTATGATCTGCTGCACCACCGGCCCGCGGGCGGAAGGAATGGCAATCAGAACGCACTCCGCCTGGTACTTGGTGATCAATTCGCTCAAGTTGTTCGTGGTGCCAAGCACCTTAAGCCCACCGATGTTCAGTCCCAGCTTGGAAGGATCATCATCCACAAAGCCGATAGTGAAGTAGGGCATTTCGGCGTTGGAGCGAAGTTGCTGCGCAATGGTGCGCCCGGCTTGTCCCGCGCCTACAATCAGCGTGTTCTTCTGCCCATCATAGCGGCGGGCGCGTTCGGTGTAGGCGCGCACCACGAAACGGGCGCCGCCCACGAAGATCATGCTAAGCGCCATGTCGATGAACACCACCGAGCGGGGATAGCCGGTTACCCCCAGGCCGAGTACGACCACAGCGTAAATGACGGCAGCACTTAGCCCGGCCGCTTCTGCGATGTTCAGCACATCGCTCATGCCCACGTATCGCCACCAGCCGCGAAGCAGGCCGAAGCGATGGAAGATCAGGAGCTTAACGACCAGTATCAGAGGAAGAGTCCGCCAAAATACCAGGTCATCGGCGTGATTCAGAGGCCAGTCCAGACGCAAACCGAAACTGCAGTAGTAGCAGGAGATGATGAGGACAATCTGGGAGGCGATGATCAGCCAGGTGCGATAGCGCAAAAAAGCTGAGTTCAGCTCCCCGCGGTCCACTGATTGTTGCTGCAGTCGAGGTGTGCTCAAGATAGACATAAAAGGGTTACTTGGCCGCCGGCTGATAGTAGTCGTACGCGTACTGGTAATAGCGGTATTGCGGCGCGTTGAGATCGGCCGCGTTCAGCACAAACTCCAGCACCGGGGCGGAGTGCACTTCGCGCAGCAAATCCAGGCTCCGCAGCACCACGTCCTTGGTGGTCATTCCCGAACGGCCCACGAAAATCAATCCATCAGCCAGATTGGACAAGGCGCGGCCGTCAGCGAAGGGAAGGATAGGAGCAGAATCCACCACCACAAATTGAAACCTCTGCCGCAGTTCTTCGAGCAGGTTTCGCATGGAGTCCGAGCACACCAGTTGCCCGGCCTGTACGCTGCCGGCGTGGGCCGGAATTACGTTCAGATTAGGCACGCTGGCCACAGAAACCATCGCCTGCTCCAGAGTGCTGGTGCCGATCAGGACATCGCTCAGGCCCACTTCGCTGCTCATTCCGAAGGCAGAAGCAACTCTTCCGCGCCGCAGGTCAGCGTCTACCAGGCAGGTTGTGCCGTGCTGCGCCATCGCCATCGCCAGATTCACTGCCACGGTGGTCTTGCCTTCGCCGGGGAAGGAGGAGACAACCAGGACCACCTGGGGCGGATTGCCCGGGCGGGAGAGCATGACCGATGTGTAAAGGGAGCGCAGAGCTTCGGCCTCAGGAGAATGCGGCCGATCCAGCAGGAAGCGGACACCGGGAGCAAGTTTGCCGTTTGCGGAGGCACCCGCTGCAACCGCGGAGCGCGATTGGCCAGGAGGAAGCGGTTGCCCGTTGCTGCCGAAGAACAGCGGCACAATGGCCACATTGGAGGTGCCAATCCAGTCGCGCACGTCTTCGGGCGTGAACAGCCGGGTGTCGAACTGCTCGCGCACAAACGCCAGTCCAATGCCGCCGGCCAGAGCGACAAGGATGCCCAGGCCAATGTCTAAAGGCCGGTTGGGATAGCTGGGAGAATCCAACACCCGCGCCTGATCAGCCATGCGCAAGTTGCTGGTTTTTGACGCAGCCGCGATTCCCGACTCTTTCACTCGCGCATAGAGGTTGTTGTACAGGTCAGAGTTAGCCTGCGCTTCTTTCTTGAGGGCGTTGTAGCGGGCCATCTGGCTCAGCTGGTCGCTGGTACCTTTGATTTCCGAATTCATCAACTGCTCGCGGGCCTTGGCTGCGGCATAACTGCTGCGGATGGAGCCCAGTACTGCTGTCTTCTGCCCTTCCAGCTGTGACTGCAGCTCGTCAGCTTGATTTTGCAGTTCTTTTACCTTGGGATGGTTTACTCCGTAGATGACCCGCGCCTGTGAAAGCGACGCCCGCACTTGCGCCAGCTGCGTGCTCAATTGCTGCACTACAGGATTGTTGCGGATTTCCGGCAGAACATCCGGGCTTCCCGCCTGCACGCTGCGCAGCAGCGCTTCGAGCTGAATGCGATCGGCCTGGGCTTGCGTCAGTTGCCGGTTCAGTTCGCCCATCTCCTCGGTGAACGTGCTCTTGTTGTCATCCACGTCGGCCACGCCGATGGATTTCTGATAGTCGGCCAGGACGCGGTTGGACTCTTCCATGCGCGTGCGAATATCGTCCAGTTGACGGGCCAGCCATGCCGAAGAGCGCATGATGGCGTCGTGGCGGTCCCGGTAAGTGTCGTCAATGAAGGTGTCCACCGCTGTGTTGGTTACCAGCGCCGCCAGTTTCGGGTCCGTGCTGGCAAAACTCACCGCGATCAGGCGGCTGGAAGTATCGCGCTTCACCGTAAAATGCGCCCGGAAAGCGCCCAGGGCGGAGTTTTCTGCGGGCGACAGCTGGTAGTTGGCGGGGTCAGTTGCGGACGTTTGCCGCGGCTCGGCGCTGCGCACGAAAGCCGGATTCTGGTCCAGATGTAGCCGGCGAATTACATTCACAGCCAGGCTGTCACTTTTCAGGTTCTTGGCTTGAGTTTCCAGATATTCCGAATCGCTGTATCCCTGGTTTCCTCCATCCAGCGAGAAGGTCTCGCCAGGCGGATCCACTTCCAGTTGGGCCACGGGAGCGTAAACCGGTTTGATGCTGAAAGTTACCACGATCACGGAACAGATGACTGCCGCCGCAAATAGCGCAGAAAGATGCCAGTGTTTGCGCAGGACTTCCAAGGCCCGCAGCCACTCTGCTCCGCTCTTCTCGCGCACTCGCGGAAGGGGGTTCACCGGTACCGGTTCCGGCACCAGAATTTCCCGGCGCGGCGCCGCCAAGGCGCTGCCGTTGTCGGCATTAATGCCTGCTTGTCGCAGCAATTCGAAGTTCTTGCTCACGCTAAATCTCCAGTCCCGTGCTTAGGCCGTTTCAGGGGCAGGGCCGAATTCATTTGCAAGCCTTGTACGAGCACAGCTCCGCCCTCTCAGTTAGTCCAGCATTTACCACTTAAACCATTGCAAACTATCGGCTTACAGGTGTTGCAGCCGCGGCCTTGCGTTCCCTGGTAATGGTCCAGCCAGGCTTTCCCGCAATCGCGAAGCCGCTCTTGGCACCATCCTGAACCACCCTCACCACCCGCCCGTTGCCATGCAGTTGCAGCTGCTGGGCAAAGGGACCGCGGCTGGGCAGTTGAATGTCAACCGTTGCAAAGGTTCCCACCCAGGGCCAACCCGGCGAAGTAATAAACAAGCCCCCTGCGCTGATGTCCTGGGCAACACCGATGATGGTGTTGGCTACACCATGGCGATCGTGCCAGATGCAGGTGACTTCACAGCGCAATCGGAAGCGTGTTGATTTTCGGCGTTCCACTGAAAATGCCGCTCTCGCCGGCAGGGACCCGGGATACAAGCATGTTACGTGAACCACGCCAAGCTTCAAGGAAAGGAACTACTCTGTAGCCCTGCCCTACGCCTCTCTAGCTGGATTAGTACTTCCAAGCAGGGCATTAAGCATGGTATTATTACACACACTTTGGGTGGTATCTTGGGTGAGAAGTATTTCTCTGTTATTAGGCGTTATCCCAAATAAAAACTGGGGTTACAAGAAATGAGCCAGACTCCGAAGCCTGATGGATGGGAAGGAGCAATGCCCCACTAGAGCCAAGGACAGCCTCCACTAGAGGCATTTCAGTGGTTTCCCCTAGATGGCTGTAAGTTGTTAATTCTACGCACGATGCCAGAGAGACGAGCCACAATCCGCAGCTCGGAATCAAAGAATTTCCGTTCCTCTACTGTCCGCTTACTGGTAGCGGATGGGAACCGGATGAACTGTCAGCTGTTGATCACGGCGCTGCAGCGCTATCGGCGCATACAGATAGTGGCCCGCGCCACCAACTCCGAGCAGATACTGTCCGGAGCCAGAGCCAACCGACCCAGCGTAGCGCTCATTAGCGCGAGCCTGCAGGACGGATCTCTGTCTGGCTTTGCGGCGGTTCGAGAACTCCGCGCCCAATCCACGGAAATCCGCACCATTCTGCTGTTGGACTCCGCCGAACCCGGGCTGGTAATTGATGCTTTCCGCGCCGGGGCAAAGGGGATTTTCTGCCGGGAGGATTCTCTCAACTCCTTGTGCCGGTGCATCGAGGCGGTGCATGCCGGGCAAATCTGGGCCAACAGCGTGCAGTTGGAATCCGTGTTGGACGCTTTCGCCCGCGTGGCTCCGCCGCGCTTGGTTGAAGCCAGCGGCAAGGTCCCGTTGTCCAAGCGCGAACAGCAAGTGGCTCAACTGGTTTCGGAAGGTTTATCCAACCGCGAAATCGCCCAGCAGCTCAAACTCAGCGAACACACCATTAAAAATTACCTGTTCCACATTTTTGAGAAGCTAGGTATGTCGTCACGAGTGGAGTTGGTGCTGTTTGCGCGCACTCTGGAAGATAATTCGGCAGGAGTACTGGCGCCAGCTTCGGAGAATCCGGGCGAGTAGGAGAGAGTGAGCCGCTTTCCGGGGCAGGTAAAATGACTTCAGCCGGCGCACCCGCGGGTTCCGCGAACAGTGCAACCGCCAGCATGCGTATTCTTTTCTTTTCGCCCAGGATTTTTTGGCCAACCGACAGCGGCGCCCGTATTCGCGACTATTATCTTTTGCGCGCATTGGCTTCTCGCGCCTCGCTCACGTTCCTGGGAATCTGCCAGGCAGAAGAGTTCGATACGCTGCCGCAGTCAGGAAACGGCTTGAATCTGCCGCCGGAAGCCATTCGGCTGGTGGCGCAACGCGGCCGATACTCTGCATGGAACCTGGTGCGCGGCTTTGTTGGTCCCACGCCTCTCAGCATCCTGAACTACCACGATCAAAAAGTCGCCGGCGAGTTGCGTCGCCTGGTAAACGAGCATTCTTTCGACATCGTGCAGATCGAAGGTATTCATCTGGCGGGCTACCTGCCCATAATTCGCTCCGCGCCGTCACGTCCTCTGGTTGTCTGCGACTGGCACGATGTGGAGTCGAACCGCATGGCACGCTTCAGCGAACATGCTCCGAATCGGCTGCAGAATATCTACGCCAGAAGAACTTCGGGCCTACTGCGCGCTGCCGAGCAGAAGTTCCTGAGCGATTGCGATGCTCACGTCACGGTGAGTGACCGCGACCTGCAACTGCTTCGCAGCATGGTCCCACAGATAAACGCACAAGTTATCGAAAACGGGGTAGACGTGGGGTTCTACGCAGAACAAGCGCACACCGCCGAGAAGGAACGCGCCAGCATCGTCTTTGTCGGCTCTATGGACTTTCACCCCAACGTTGATGCCGCGACTTACTTTGGGCGCGAGGTTTGGCCGAAAATTCATGCTGCGGCTCCTGGATTGCAATTCGTCATCGTGGGTTCCCGGCCGGTGGCGGCGGTGCGCAAACTGGAGCAAGTGCCGGGGGTGACCGTGACCGGCACCGTGGAAGATGTCCGACCCTACTACCGCAAAGCACTGGTGGCGCTGGCGCCCTTGCGCATTGCTGGAGGCACGCGCCTGAAGATTCTGGAAGCGATGGCCGCCGGTGTGCCGGTGGTGGCCAGCCGCATCGGCGCGGAAGGATTGGAGGTCAAGCCCGAGCAGGATTTTCTTCTCGGCGATACTCCCGATGAAATCGCCGCCGCCGTGTCTCGCCTTCACGGCTCACCGGCTCTGTGGCGCCAGCTTTCCGCCCGCGGCCGTGAACTGGTAGCGGCGCGCTACGACTGGGCTGCTCTGGGCGAGTCCCTTTACCGCGTGCATCACGATTTGCTGGCGCAACGTCATGGATAACCGCTCGCAACCGCGGCCTCTTCGCGTGCTCATTCTTTTGGAGGGTGAGAATGTCTCCGGCCCGGCCAGAAATGTTCTGGAATTTTGTGCGGTTTCCCGCAGCACGGATGCGCCGCCGGCGGTCACCCTGGCGGGCTTTGTACGTTCTTCCGGTCAAGAGGCAGGCAGCAATCGATTGTTTGACGCGGCGCGTGAGCTCGGCCTGGAGATGGAACCGATTCATGAGCGGTTTCCCTTCGATCTAAGGATCCTCCCCGCATTGCGCGATCTGGTGAGAAAGATTCGGCCGCACATCATTGAAACCCACCACGTGAAGTCGCATTTCCTGGTGCGTCTTTCGGGAGCTTGGCGAAGCTGCTCGTGGATTGCCTTTCATCATGGCTATACGCGAGATGCGAGAAGGACCCTGGTTTACAACCAACTGGATAGATGGTCCTTGCGCCTGCCTGCTCAGATCATCACCATGTGTGAGCCGTTCGCGCAGCAGCTCCGCGATATCGGAGTGCCGCCGTGGCGCATTTCCGTGGTCTACAACGCTATTTCAGAGGATTGGATAAGTGCGGTTCCGCAAAATCACGCTGAGCCCCCGGCTGCTTGCGCTGAATCTGCCCCGGGGGACGGAGAGCGCACCATTCTCGCTGTCGGCCGCCTCTCCCGGGAGAAGGCATTTCCCGACCTGGTCGCAGCCGTGGCCCAACTGAGAGATCTGACACCCAATGCGCGGATTCGGCTCATTATCGCGGGGGAGGGCCCAGAGAAGCCGCGCATTGAGGAGCGCGCGCGCAGTCTGCACTTGCTGGGAAACCTAACGTTGCCGGGCCATGTTCACGACGTGCGGCCTTACTTTCGGGCCGCGGATGTGCTGGCCATCTCGTCCACCAGCGAGGGTTCGCCTAACGTTCTGCTGGAAGCCCTCGCCGCTGGTGTCCCTACGGTGGCAACCGCGGTTGGCGGGGTGCCAGAAATGGTAGAGGACAAAAAGTCTGCCCTACTGGTTCCCCCAGGCGATCCCCGGGCCATGGCGCAGGCTCTTCAGAGCGTGTTAACGGATGCCAGCTTGCGTAAGAACATCACGCTTCATGGCCGCGAACTGATCACTTCGCGGTACTCGCCGCAAGCGCGTGCCCGCATCTTGATGGAGGCTTATCAAAGCGTCATTCAACGGCAGATTACCAAGTGATTCCAGACCAGGCGCGCTTCCACCACGAAATCAGCTATTTGGGTGTATTTGATGAGCTTGTTAACTGTCCGCCGTCCGTTTCCCTGGCGGTGACGCGCAGGGAAGCCGAGGGTTGCGTCGCCGGCGCAGTAGCTGCTTGCGCCGTCATGCCTCCGCCGACGAATGGCCGCAACCTACCGGCAAACAACGGCGTGAACCGGGCAGCGCCATGGGGATTCAGGTGCACCAGGTCAGCGTAATCGCTTTGCGGAAGCACACCCTCGTCTACCGGGACCAGCACAGGCACACCCAGGCTGGCGCCCGCTGTTTCCACTACCCGGGTATCGGCGGGAGAGTCCGTTCTGGTAGGCGGGACAGTCAACACAAAAGCGGCTCCGTAACGGCCGCAGGTCGCGCGCAACCGCGCCAGCCGGCTGGTGGCAACCTCAACTGGAACGGAGTACGCGGGAGCATCTGAGTTGCCTCGGAAGTAGCGCGTAAGGCGGGGAAGATCGGGCAGAAGCTTGCCCAAAATCCAGGTGCGAATCTCGGTGCGCGTTCCAAAAAAGAAACTGAGATTATCGAGGGCCAGCACGCTGGTACGGTTACGGTCCGCGCCGACGTCGCGGGCATAGGAGAGAATGTCCCGGTGGTCTACCAGCATATGGGCGCCGTAATCGCCCTCGGTCGCATCATCGGTGAGTTGGACCGGGGAGAGCAGCAGCACCACGACATCCGGCCGGGCGCCCCGACGGAAAATGTGGTTGAGGCCATAAAACCAGTCCAGATAGGAGGTGTCCTCGAAGACCACCCGATGAAGCTCCACTTCCGGTCCCAGCTCCCGCTGTAATTCCGGGAAGTCCACGCCGTGCAGCAAGAGGGAATTGCCGGCGACCAGTACCGACAGCTTTCCGCGCGGCTTGCCGGAGCGAACTGTCATTGCCTGTCGGTATTCGCCTTCTCGGCGGCTTTCGATACGGCTCACCCGGCCAAAAAAGTACGCGGTGACAACCTCGACACTAAGGCAGAAGAGCGTGCACAGTGCCAGAACGAGCACAATGTGGGCCTTGGCCGGCGGCTTAGAACTGGAAATAGATGAACGCATGAGCCTGATTTGCCGAAAAGAATGCGATCAATGCCAGCGCGCTTACCGCAAACGCTATGCGGGGCAGAGGCGCGCGATGTTCCAACGGATACTCCTCTTGCGTGTGTTCCAGATACAAGTCAACCAGAAACAGAGGCACCGCAAAAAGCGCCAAAAGCTTGAAAGCGATGAAATATTCGGGATGCCAGGAGAGGGTGCCCAATCCCCGCAGCAGATCAACCGCCGAGGCCAGCGAGTCGGCACGGAAAAAGATCCAGCCCAGGCAAACCAGATGAAAGATCACGATGCGCTGGGTCCAGGTGCGCATGCCCTTGAGATTGGGAATGTGCCGCAGGGCCTTGATGTGTTCGTTCAGGTAGCGCTCCACGGCAAGGACCGCGCCGTGCAGCCAGCCCCAGATCACAAAAGTCCAGTTGGCACCGTGCCACAATCCGCCCAGCAGCATGGTGATGAGCAGATTGCGATAGGTTCGGTACCCTTTTTCCGCGCTTCCGCCCAGGGGGATATAGAGATAGTCGCGCAGCCAGGTGCTCAGGCTGATATGCCATCTGCGCCAGAAGTCGCGCAGGGAAGTGGCGAGGTAGGGCTGGCGGAAATTGACCATGAAGTGGAATCCCAGCAGTTGCGCGCTGCCTCGGGCAATGTCGCTATAACCGCTGAAGTCGCCATAGATTTGCCAGGCAAATGCATACGCTCCAATGGCGGCGAGGAACAGGTCCGGCTTACCGAAGCTGCCGGAGAACACGGCATCAGCCAGCAGAGCGCAGTTGTCGGCTATGACGCACTTTCGGAATAGGCCGAGGAGTATGAGCATGATGCCGTCGAAGAACTGGTCGGAGCGGAAAGAGCGAGCGCCCTGGACTTGCGGCAGCAGGTGGTTGGGACGCTGGATCGGGCCCGCAATCAGGTGGGGGAACAGGCTGATGAAAAGCGCGTAGTCAACGAAGCGCTCCGCGGCCTTGACCTTGCCCTTATAAACGTCGACCACATAGGCAACTTCCTGAAAGGTGTAAAAGGAGATTCCGGGCGGCAAGATGATGCGCAGGAACGGCCGCGAGGCGTGCAGGCCGGCCGTATTCAACACGTGGGTGAACGAATCCACGAAAAAGTTGAAGTACTTAAAGACGCCGAGGATGCCGAAGTTGCATACCAGCGAGACAATCAGCAGGGTGCGGCGGACCCTTGGGGAAGCTGATTTGACGATGGCGCGTGCGATGAAGAAATCAATGGTCGTGCTGCCGATCATCAGCAGCAGGAAACGGTAGTCCCACCAGCCATAGAAAACATAGCTGGCGGCGAGCAGCAGCAGGTTTTGATGCCTTGGTCCCAGCCGCCAGTAGATGGCGACCACCAGAATCAGGAAGAAGACGTAGGCCGGGGTGTCAAACCACATTTATGAACCTACCACCAGTTCTGGTAAGACCTGCAGTTTCGGCACAACCGTACCCCAGGCAGACCCACGGAGTTGCGCACAAGCTCTCAGGAGTCGCGCAGAACAGGGGGCATAGGCTCCAGCCTTGGGGCTGGCAGTTCCGCACAACACGGATTCGTCAGATTATCCCTAAGAACGAAAAACTTCGCAAGTGGCCCCTTGGTAATCGCCGAGTAACATCAGAAAACTTCACCAAGAGGAGGTTCGGCTTTTGACCAGCTCCAGGCTTAGCTAGTGGTTTGCGTGAAAGGGCCGATGCGAGGCTTTTAGCCGCAGGAACGCCGATGCTATGATGCCTGCGGGAAACATGGATCGCCCGCTGGTCAGTATCCTCATCGTGGTACGTAATGGCTCCCGCGACATAATTGGCGCGCTGGAATCAATTCGGCAGCAGGACTATGCGCCGCTCGAGGTTCTGGTTGTGGACGGGAGGTCCAGCGATGACACACGGGCACTGGTAGAGACGTATGGGCGGAGGGAGCTCCCGTTTCCCATCCGCCTGCTGGATAATCCTCGCCTCATCCAGGCCAGCGGCTGGAACGTTGGCATTCGCGCCGCGAACGGAGAGTACATACTCCGCCTGGATGCGGTGCACTGCCGTCTAGACCCGGACTACGTTCGCTGCTGTCTGGAGAAGCTGTTGGAGCTTCGGCAAACTGATTCCACGGTTGCAGCGGTGGGAGGACAACGAGTTTCGGCCTCGACCACAACCGACAGCTGGGCGCAAGCGATTGCGCTGGCGCAAACGTCCCGCTTCGGAGTAGGCAACGCGACTTATCGGCTGGGCGCCACGCCCGGATATACAGATACTCTGGGCGTGCCGCTTTACTGCCGGAGCATACTGCTGCAGGTGGGGCTATTTGATGAGTCGCTGGGACGAAGCGAGGACAATGAACTCCACACGCGCTTGCGAAAAAATGGATTTAAGCTGTTTTTCTATCCCGCGACCACGGCAACCTATCATCCCCGAACGACTCTAGGCAGCGTCGCCTCGCAAATGTTTCACAACGGGCGATGGGTTTCGAAAACCGTGATTCTCTTGCGCAGTTTTCCTTTCGGCCTGCGGCATATTGTTCCGTTCGGGTTTTATGTTGTCTTAATTATCGCGGGTCTTCTCGGCCTCGCGGGCATATTTCCTGCTCGCGTACTATTTTGTGCGCTGCTGGGCACATACGCTGCCGGGTCAATTGCAGCGGCTGTTTATACCAGGCCATCCCGGCAATTCTGGCGGGTGGCAATTGTGTTTTTCCTGATGCACAGCTGTTACGCGGCAGGGACGATGTCAGGTTTCTTTGGGGCTAGAACGGGAGCAGTCGCCGAGGCCAGCGCTCGGGGGGTGAGTTTAGGATCGTGAGAGTTTGCGGGCGGGGCGCGCCGATCATGGGCTCAGTTCGCAAGCAAAGGCACTTCATGAACTCTCGTAGGTGTAAAAAGGCCTCATAGTTTCAAGCTCTTTTCTAATCTCATCAGTGCGCAGATCCTTGCAGTCGCCGGAAAGAACCGCGAGCGCCGTTTCCAAGGCCCAGCGGTGCGATTCACAACGAATTACGTTGAGGGTCCCCAGCGCTTGTTGTTGAACAGGCGTTGTGTGCCTTTCTGTCGAATCTCCTTTCGCCGGGAACCAACCTCGCCACATGTCTCGGCCCTTCCGCAAGCTCTCGCTAGCCCACTCGCGGAAGGAGGCACGGGAATATGCTCGCGCCTGGCGCATGAACGGCCGGTAGTCAGCTAGCCGATCGATCGCCAGCTGCTGCCAGTAGCCTTCAAAATTGGGGGCGGTAAGGATAGTTGAGATTCTCTCGAGAAAAGCCAGGCAGGTTCCTGCATCCCTCCGCTGGCCGAGAGGAACAATTTTGTCGGACACGCGCTCGTAAGGAAGAATCTTCAGGCTCTTGATGCGCCCTGCTGCAAGGCCGACACGAACCATGAATCCCCAATCCCGGCACTTATAGCGATTGCCGTCGAGGCTATCGAAATAAAAATCTCCTAAGCTGTAGAAGATGCAGGAGTCTCTATATTGCTCCCAGCCTTGGGGAACGTGCGGGTGGTGGCCGATGACCAGATTCGCACCGGCATCAATCAGATTCTGTAATTGGCGCCGGCGCTGGGGAGAGGGAACTGGCATGAACTCATTTCCCCCGTGCGAACAGACAATGACAACATCGCTCTCCTGCTTTGCTCGTTGGATCGCATTCTCCGCCTGTGGGCTGGTAAGCCAGGCGGTGCCCGGCGAACCACCGGTACTGACTCCAAACTCGCGTTCGCAGAAGGATAGGATCTGTAAACGCAAATTTCCTGGTAAGCACAAGCGGAGCGATTCCATTGCCCCTTGCAGGTTTCTGCCGGCACCCACATGCTGAAGACCGGACTCAGTGCAGACCCGGATGGTGTCCGCGAGCCCTTCCGCACCGTAGTCCATAGCATGGTTATTGGCCAGGGTGACGGCGCGAAAACCCGCTGAACTCAAGAGCGCAGGAGCGCCGGCATGGAGGGCTAGTCGAGGGCCCTCCTTGAGGATCCCCGGGTAACCTTGCTGGTTGAGAGTGCCCTCAAAGTTTACGAGTGAAGACGAGGACTGCCGTATAAGTTGAATGATGGCCGGGTCGAAAAGGTCGTCGCCACGACGCAAGGAATGATCAGGCCTGATGTAAAAATCGCCCGCGAATAACACGCTGGTCTGTTCATCGCCGTCGGGCTGACCGTACTGTTTTATCAGCACCTGAGGAGTGGACCTGGGTTGCATAGTTGAAGGTCGTTATTTTACTACCTGAGGTCCGTCCGCCAGCGATTCCCGATGGGCTAAGAAAAGCACCACAGCTACGCGCAGCCGGGGCAGGCGAAGTACAAGTGGAGTGGCGGTCTGTACTTCTGCCTGCGCGCTGCAACCCAGTGCTATAATCGCTGCGCCCGTCATTCTCGCCCGCAGCATTCCCCCGCGGAGGAATCCTTTTGAGTTTATACAACCGGTTGCTGGAATCCGTTCTCATTCCTAGCTACAACCGTTTGCGAGGGCGTTCCTACTTTCGGCATCGAGCATTTCTGGAAGAAAGCCAGTGGTGGTCACCACAACGGATGCGGGAATTTCAATGGAACGAGTTACAGCAGCTTCTCAAACATGCCTTCGAGAATGTCCCCTACTACCGCCAGAAGTACGCTAGCGCCGGCATCGCGCTGGCAGACTTAAAGAGCTGGGACGATTTCGCCCGTGTTCCGCCGCTTACTCGCCAGGAAGTTAACGAACATCGCGCGCAGCTGTGTGCGAACAACTATCCGGGGAAATTACTCCCCGAAGCCACGGGAGGTTCCTCGGGAACGCCTACACGATTCTTTATCACTCGGGAGAGCTACGATTGGAGAGCAGCGACGACGGACCGCGCCTATGCGTGGAGCGGATGCAGGCTGGGAGAGCCGGTTTTTTATCTGTGGGGGGCACCCATCGGTTCGCCAACGGCTTGGGCCAGAGCCAAGGACGGACTATTTCATTGGTTACGGCGTGAACTCATAATCAGCACGTTTTCCCAAAACCAGGAATTCTGGG
>DATEGM010000203.1:0-3284 GCA_035280085.1 Terriglobales bacterium | reverse complement strand
AACTACCGCATTGACGGCATCAGCGTGAATGACTACTCCAATGGGGGCCCGGGCAGCGTGGAGGGCTCCACCCTGGGTGTGGATGCGGTGCAGGAGTTTTCCGTCCTGACCAGCAACTATTCCGCGGAATATGGGCGCACTTCGGGTGGAGTCGTTAACGCGGTAACCAAGTCGGGGACCAACAGTTTCCACGGCGACGTCTATGAGTTCCTGCGCAACAGCGCGCTGGATGCCAGGAATTACTTTGACCCGTCGCAGATTCCAGCCTTTCGCCGCAACCAGTTCGGAGCCGCCCTGGCCGGTCCCATCCTGAAGGACCGAACATTTTTCTTTGGCGATTACGAAGGCTTGCGGGAGAACCAGGGTGTTACCGCTACGGTTCCTGTTCCTTCACTCGCGGCCCGGCAGGGCATCCTGTGCTCGATTCCACAGCCCGGTCCCGGTGGTTGCACGCCGCACCAGGTTACGGGAGCCTTCAACCCCGATCCGGCCACCGGAATTGATAGGGCGGTCTTGCCCTACCTGGGATTGTGGGGAGCGCCGAATGCAGGCCTGGTCGGGAACGGCGATGTCGGTTTCTACGCCTTTACCGCCACCCACATCACCTCTGAAAACTTCGCCACCTTCCGCGTGGACCACAAATTGTCCAACAGCGACAACATTTTTGGCACCTATCAGCGCGATGGCGCCACCGCCACACAGCCCGACCCGGCGAATGACGTGCTGGTTGGGAACACAACCGGAAGGTCTTACGTTTCCATCGAAGAGACGCACATCTTCAATTCGCGGCTGATGAATTCCGGCCGCATCGGCCTTAACCGCTCCCTTCATACCGCTCAAGGCATGAGCGCGATTAATCCGCTGGCCAACAATGTTGCCCTAGGTGAGAACCCGGGCGCCGATAACCCTCAAATTGACGTACCCCCGTATGTCTCCATCCAGCCCGGCTTGAACCAGATCGAGCGCCTTAACTTCTATCAGAATTCGTACCAAGGCTACGACGACGTTTTTCTGACGAGAGGGATTCACAGCTTGAAGTTCGGCTTTGCGTTCGAACGCGTGCAATTGAATGCGGCCGATCCGGCGCCTGCCGGTGAAATCCAATTCGGAACCCTGGCTGATCCCACCAACAACGGATTTCTCACCAATAATCCCATAGTCCTTTTTGCTCCCCTGCCCAGCAGGCCGTTTATTCATTTCAACTTCCGCTCCAGCATTTTCGGCGGGTATGTGCAGGACGATGTGCGCTTGCGTCCTAACCTGACGCTGAACCTCGGCCTGCGCTATGAGATGTCCACCGTGCCTTCTGAAATCCACGGGAACTTGTCGGCCCTGCACAGCCAATTCAACCAGACGTTTCAGGACACGATCGTCGGGAAGTCTGTTTTCAGCAACCCCACCTATCACAACTTTGAGCCCCGCGTCGGATTCGCCTGGGACCCCACGGGGGGCGGCAAGACCTCGGTCCGCGGAGGCTTCGCCATTTTCGATGTACTACCCCTGCCTTATCTGTTAGGACAGTTCGCCACTAATACAGCTCCCTTTACGGAGAATGGAAGCGCCAACAATCTGCCCGCCGGCTCGTTTCCAACCCAAGCGTTCAATATTCTTGCCTCTCAGGCACTTAACAACCTGGGCCTTCGTATCGCGTACATCCAGCCCAATCCCAAGCGCAATTACGTAATGCAGTGGAACCTGAACGTGCAGCGTGAACTCGCTCCGAACCTGACGGGAATGCTCGCCTACGTGGGCTCGCGTGGCGTCCACATGATATTCCGCGCCGACGACATCAACAGCGTGATGCCGCTGAACGGCTCCAACCAGCCCTATATCTGGCCGGCGCCGGGGACCGGGACGCCCATCAGTCCGGCTATCGGCCGCATGGATGCTCTTATCTGGAATAACGATTCCTATTTCGACGGCATGGAAGCGCAGGTTATCAAACGCATGAGCCACGGAATCGAAATGCAAGGCAGCTACACCTGGAGCCGGGCTATTGATGGCGGGGACGGATCAATCGCCAGCGATTCGTTCATTAATTCCATACCGGCCCTCCTCTACTTTCTGCCCAAGTACCGCCGCGCCCCTGCCGACTTCAACATTACCCACAACCTGACCATGAACTACTTGTGGAATGTTCCGACTTTCAAATCTCTGCAGGGCCCTCTGTCCTGGTTGGCAAAAGGATGGCAGTTGGGCGGCATCGTGCAGCTTCGGAGCGGCATGCCCTTCACGCCCTTGATTGGCGGCGACCCGCTGGGGCTGACCGATTCCGCCGCCTTCGCCTACCCCAATCGGCTAACAGGGCCCGGCTGCTCACCCCCGGTAAATCCTGGCAATCCGAACAACTACATCAAAACGCAGTGCTTCACGCTGCCGGTTGCAACTCCCTCCCTTGCTTCTCTCTGCGTGCCATTTGCGCCGAATGGCGTAGTTACTCCTGCAACCCAGGGAACCTGTTCCAATCTTCTGGGGAACGGCGGAAGGAATGAAATTTACGGGCCTGGTCTGGTGGATTTTGACTTCTCCTTGGTGAAGGACACCCACATTCGTGAAAAGCTGAACCTGGAGTTCCGGGCCGAGATGTTCAACATATTCAATCGCGCCAACTTCAATCCCCCGCTGGTGAACAACGTACTGTTCGCCCAGGATGGCTCTGCCAATCCGGCGGCGGGCGCGCTCGATTCCACCGCAACCAGCAGCCGGCAGGTGCAGTTTGCGTTAAAGATTATGTTCTGATTTCGCGTTCGGGAAGCGCGCCACCGCTGCTAAGCATGAGCTTGGCCCAAAAACATGCTTCCGCTCGCACCTGCAGAGGAGGCGTCAGCATTGTAGGCGCGTTCGCAGGCCAGGCAGCGGGGCGGTCGCAAATCCGGTACCCTGCAATATTATGCGGGCCGCCCTTGTTCGATTCAGTTACACAAGTGCTTGGGCTCGACGAGCAGCGAGTGGACTTCGTTGGTACCGATGTTTTGCGCAGAGTGGGTGACCGGATCGCGCCACAGAACATCCCCAGCCTTGTTGGAAGCGGTGGCCGTTTTTCCCTCGGGCGAGGTGACACGCATTTTTGCGTCCGTGAAGTAATAAACCACGACCCCAGTAGGGTGGGAATGCATGGGCTCTTTGTCACCGGGCCTGATGTGATAGTCGCTGACCCGCACTTTGTCATTATCCAAAATCACCTTGTACATCTGAGGAGCAAGCTGAGCCGCGTCCTGCATTCCGGCTGCCCTCGCGGCGAGGCCAGAAGCGCAAGTCGCCAGCAAAGCTCCACCCAGCATTCC
>DATEGM010000202.1:0-13770 GCA_035280085.1 Terriglobales bacterium | reverse complement strand
GGCCGCGCCAGGAGCGGCGGTGAATGCGGGGGATGTGCTGGCGATTGTGGAGTAGATTTGCCACAGAGTCACGGAGACTCGGAGAATGTCAGGATGAAGTGGGCGGCAGATGGCTTCAACCTGCTCCCCCCTGCGCAAGCTCAGGGACGTTCCCTCAGGGGCTAAAGCCCGCTTCATTCGGAGTCGAAATTCGCATGGCTGAAGCCATGCGCTTCCACGGCAGTCGCCAACATACGTAAAGGATTGCGGATGTTGGCTGAGAATTGAGAGCCGGCCTGTCCACTGAACACTGGCCACTGATTACTGAGCACTGGCCACTGGTCACTGACCACTGGCCACTGATTTCGCTACTTTCCTGACTGGCTCAGAATCTGCTCGGCGTAGAAGTTCTCCACCCGGGCCTGATCGCGGATTTCCTCGTAGAAGGCTGCTTTGAGGAGTTGTTCACGGCGGTCGCGCAGTTGCTCGCGGATGGCCTGCTGCACCCGCGGATCGTTCAGGTCACGCTGGCCGGCGGGCTCCTTGGCGATCAGCTTAATGATGCGGTAGCCGAAGAGCTGATGAGTGGTCGGGTTGACCACCTGAATGATCCCGCTGTACTGGCCGGGCTTGAGCCGGGTAATGGATTCGCGGGTGGCCGGGTCGGTGCCCTTGAGCGACGACTCCGGGGTAAAGCCCAGGTCGCCGCCGTTGCCCGCCGTTTCCGGATCTTCCGAGTAATTCATGGCCAGGGTGGCGAAGTCCTCGCCGCTGTCCAGCCGGTTTACCAGCATCTGAATTTTTTTGCGCGCCTCGGCGTCGTTGCGCGCTTTGTCGTTCTTCAGGTTGTGCACCTGCGGGTTGGGGGCGCCGGTAACCAGAATGTGGGCCAAATGATACTGGGGCTCAATGAGGTTGAACTCCGCCTTGTGCGCGTTGTAGTAGCCGGTGATGTCCTGGTCGGTAATGTTGATCTTGGAGGTGATCTCGCGGTTGAGCACCTTGTCCACAGTCAGGCTGCGGCGCAGGTCGCGCTTAAAATCGTCGAGGGTGATTTTTTTGTCCTGCAGGCGCTTGTTGAACTCCTCCTGGGTGTAAGGGGCCTTGATCTCGTTCAGGCGGCGGTTGACTTCCTCGTCGGTGGCCAGCAGGCCGAGCTTTTCCGCGCGCTGCATGAGGATTTCGTCGTCAACCAGCTGGCGCAGAATGCTGAGGCGCAGGCTTTCCGCCTGCTCGCCGGTGGGCGACTGGGGAGCGCCGGCGGTCTGGTTATCGAAATACTTCTGCACTTCGGCGCGGGAGATGTCGCGGCCGTTGACGCGGGCCATCACGTCAGGACCGGCGCCCCGCTTCTGGCAGGCGGAAGAAACGAGCAGGGCGGCAGCGACCAGGATGGCGGGCAACAGCGTGCGGGCAAGGGGTGAGTTGGTCTTCAAATTTCCTCCACGAACCATGAGACCGAGCTGAGTCCTGCTGCTGGCCCAGACTGACGATTCGACCTGCTGCTGCGGAACAAAACGGCTGGAATGGTCCCAAGTGCCGGAATGGCCCCAACTGCCGGAATGGCCCTTTATCTCCCCGGATGATTCGCGGCCGGCGCCGGTTTGGGCTGGGCTGCCGGAGCCGGCTGGGGCGGAGGCGGCACGCCCGCATCCTGCAGGGCGCGATCAATGGTTGCCCGCAGCTCCGGCGGCGGCACCGCGCCATCCAGCTTCTGACCGTTGATGAACAGGGTGGGCGTGGCGTTCACGCCCAGCTGGTCGGCTTCGCGCATGGAGGCCCGCACCGCATCCGAGTTCTGCGCCTTGACGCAGGCCTGCAGCTTCGGCTCATCCAGCTTGTATTTTTGGCCCTGCTGCTGGGCGGCCTGGTCAAGATTGGCGAACTGCTGCGCCAGCGTGGTTTTCTGGTCGCCGTTGATGTCGTTGCGATGGGCGTGCACGTAATCGGCGAAATCCCAGTAGGCCTGGTCGTTCTGCGAGGCCAGGCAGTTGGCGTCCACGGCGGCGTGCATGGCCCAGGGATGAATCTCGACGAGAGGGTAATCCTTGTAAATGACCCGCACCTTGTCTTTGTACTGATCGAAAACGCCGGGGAACATGGTTTCGTGCATGCGGGCGCAGAAGGGGCACTGAAAATCGTCGTAGTTGACGATGGTGACTTTGGCGTCCTTGTTGCCGCGCACGGGCCGGCCGTTGACGTCAATTTTCTTCATCAGGTCGGCGTACGGATCCTTGGTCAAATCCAGCTTGGTGAAGCGGACCAGCGACTTGTTGTCCTTGGAGAGCAGGAACTCGTGCGTCTGCTTGCGCGGACCATCAGTGAAGGTGAGGACCACCTTGTCGTAGTTGGGGAATTCGCTGGGCTCGCGCTTGCCCAGGGTGATCTGCACCCCGGCGGGGACGTTGTAGTAGGCGCGCACCTGGCGCTCCACGCGCCGGGTGACGTCCTGATCCACGGATTGAGCTGTGCAGCCCAGGCACAGCAATAGCAGGGCAATGAAGCCGCGTTGCACAAAAAGCACTAAAAACCACCTGTACACGGGAATAGGCAGATTATCTCACGAGCGGGGGTGGTTCCGCATTGACTTGGCATTTGCCACCGAGACACGGAGCAGATTGAAGGTTCCCATTGAAGATTCGTTGAGGCCGGGGCTGAGCCCGGCTCATATGAGGGCCGTTTTCGCACGGCTGAAAGCCGTGCGCTTCCACAGCGGAGTAAGCAGGCCGGTAGTCAATAAATTCGGGGAACGTGATACAAACAGCGGATGGCTGCTCGCTCCTCCGAGCCTGATTCCGGTAAACGCTCGCGCAATCTCTACGTTTTCGGCGCTACCTCGTTTTTCAACGACACCGCCACGGAGATGGCGTACTGGATACTGCCCGCTTTTCTGCTGACCATCGGAGCCGGTCCGGCCAAGCTGGGGCTGATAGAAGGGGTGGCGGAGAGCGTTTCCTCATTCGCCAAGCTCTTTTCCGGGCTGCTGACGGATCGCGTCGGGCCGCGCAAGCCGCTGGTGGTCGCCGGGTACACGGTGGCCAACGTTTTAAAGCCGGTGCTGGCGATCACCACAGCCTGGTGGCAGGTGCTGTTGGTACGGTTTGGCGACCGCCTGGCCAAAGGCGTCCGTGGCGCGCCGCGCGATGTGATGCTGGCGGAATCGGTGCCGCGTGAAAAAATCGGCTCCTCCTTCGGCCTGCTGCAGGCCATGGATTCCGCCGGCGCTATAGCCGGTCCTGCGGCGGCATTGTTGCTTCTGGGCTACTTCAGTTTTCGCGGCGTCTTCTGGGCGGCCGCCGTGCCGGGCGCGCTGGCCATCCTGATTGCGATTTTCGGTATTCGCGAGACCGGAGGCCTGCGCGGTCGAGATACTTCCGCAACAGGAACTGAAGGCGACGTCGCGCGAATGAATAGAACGCCATCCGTGGGGACCATCACAGGAGAGAAGAGTTCGCGGCTGCCCGCCGGCTTTTACTACCTGCTGATCGCGGTGGGGCTATTCTCACTGGGAAACTCCAGCGACATGTTTCTGGTGCTGCGGGCGCACGATGCGGGCATACCGACGCGGCACGCGCCCCTGTTGGGACTGGTGTTCAACGTTACTTATACGGCGATGTCGTGGCCGGCCGGGCGTCTGGCCGACATGGTTTCCAAGCGCGCCATTGCCGCCGGTGGTTACGCGGTATTCGCCGCGGTGTATCTCGTTTTCGCGCTGGCGCCTTCATCGCATGCATTGTGGGCGGCTATGGCCTGCTATGGGCTGTTCTATGCGCTGACGAATCCGGTTTTGCGGGCCCTGGTAGCGCAAAGCTCCGGAACCGACATGCGCGGACGCGCCTTCGGCATCTTCTTCTTCGTGACCAGCGTGGCCGCGCTGCTCTCCAGCGTCATAACTGGTGAGCTGTGGAAGCAGTACGGCGCGCGGTTGCCGTTCTATCTGTCGGCGGGTTTAGCGGCAGCGGCGGCGGGAATGTTGCTGTTTTTTCCGGGCGCGGGCTATGCAAAGGCCCAGCCCGTCAGGGCGGAATAGTAAAGGCCAGGACGGAAGTCCTGCGTCGGCAGGAAGAAATAGGACAGAGTCCCGGCGGGACGGCACGAGGGAGTCCGTGCTGAGGAATCGTGTCGTTCCGCTGAACGGACCTGTTCTTTTCGGCCCACTGGGGCTCAGACTGTTTCCAGCTTCTACCCGCGGCTCAGACAAGCCGTTACGAAAACAGGTGGCGTCCGCTAAAGCGGACTCGTTTTGTTCCACAGGCCTTCCCAGCACTTCCGTGCTGGGCTTTACTATGACGCCCCTGAAGGGGCTGAAGTGAGGCGGTCTGCCACCGGGTCTAGCATGCGGGTCTGGCATCCAGACTTCACTGGGGTTCAGGTTTTCTCAGGGGTTACGAGTGCGTGTGGGAACGTTCTTTCGCCCCGCTGGGGCTATGAATGTACTCCCCTTTGTACCCCGGACTTACGTCCGGGGCTACATTCTTGTGCCGCTCCGCGGCTTAAGTCCGGGGGCTACATTCTGGCGCCGCTCCGCGGCTTAAGAATCATGGCTGGTTGCTAAGGAAGCTCTGTTTAGAAAACGCAAGGTCCCTCGACTCCCGCGGAATTGCCTAAAGCAGGCAATTCTGCTCCGCTCGGGATGACAGAGATGAATTTCTCGGAGCTTCCCTAAGTGCCAACCGCTAATTGCTAGCGACCGAGACCGTCTGTTCGTCAGCGACCGCAGCGCCCCGCTTTCGCAGAATCAGGAAAAGAAGGATTTGTACCGCCAGGGCGGACGCACTATCCAGGATAACGTCGTGAAGCCTGCCGGTGCGCGAAGGTAGGAAGGTTTGGTGCCATTCGTCGAGGCTGGCCACGGCGGCGGTCATAAAAAAGGCAATGACTGACCAGGACAAAGCCCAGGCTACGGCGCGGTAGGAGCCCAGCGTTGCCCGCCAGGCGCGGAACAGGAGCCAACTCAGGATGCCATACCCGGCAACGTGCCCCACCTTGCGTAACACGTTATTGGCCACGCTTACACTCGACGCACTAACCGGGCCAAAAAACGAAACCAGCAACTGATACAAGGCATGGCCGGTGTTCTTGGCGGACAGCCAGGGAGTGGACTCGATGGCGATGAGGATCAGCCACAGTACGGCGGCCGTCCATTCGCGCCAGGGAAAGCTTTTGGGGGGAGGAGTCTTCACAGGATCTAAATGACTACTGATTCAGGATAGCACTTGGCCAGCGGCGCCGCGTGTTCAGCCAGCGAACGAAGGTGCCGGAGTAAGCACTTAGCAGCTCTGGACGGGCTTGGCGCGGGCCGGCTCTCGCGCCAGTAAATTTGAAATTGTCATCCTGAGCTGCGCGACCGAGCTTGAGCGAGGAAGCGCAACGAAGGACCCGCTTTTCGCCCTTTGGTGCCGCCCCTCTGGGGCTCTTCATTATTTTCTTGCGCCATTCCCAGGGCTTACGCCCTGGGCTAAGAGCTGTTTCGCCCTTCGGGCTTGGTAGGGAGCGATTTCAACACTGCTTGGTAGGGAGCGATTTCAACACCTTCTTTAGACCGCGCGGGCGAAGCTGAGCTCTCTTCAAAACGGATTTATGAGATAGCTTTTAAATGCTAAGTGCTGCTTTTCCTACTCCAGCCGGTAGTTGGGGGCTTCGCGGGTGATGATCACATCGTGAACGTGGCTCTCGCGCAAGCCAGCCATGCTGATGCGCACAAAGCGGGCCTTCTGCTGCAGTTCGGGGATGCTGCCCGAACCGCAGTAACCCATGCCGGAGCGCAGGCCGCCGACGAGTTGGGTGACAATCATGGAAATTGAGCCGCGATAAGGCACGCGTCCTTCAATCCCCTCAGGAACCAGCTTGGCCAGCCGGTTTTGATCCCCTTCTTCGATGGCCATGCCGGTAGAAGCTTCGCCGCCGTCCAGTTGCTGGAAGTAGCGCTCCGCCCCCGCGGAACCGGCGGCCATGGCGCCCAGCGAGCCCATGCCGCGATACTGCTTGAAGGAGCGGCCCTGGTAGAGGATGGTTTCGCCCGGGCTCTCGTCGGTGCCGGCAAAGAGCGAGCCAATCATGACCACAGAAGCGCCAGCGGCCAGCGCCTTGGTGACATCGCCGGAATACTTAATGCCGCCATCGGCGATGATGGGGATCTGGGCCTCACGCGTGGCCCGCGAAGCTTCAGCGATGGCAGTGATCTGCGGCACCCCCGCGCCGGTGACGATGCGGGTGGTGCAGATGGAACCCGGGCCGATGCCTACTTTGATGGCATCAGCGCCGCTGCGCGCCAGTTCGCAGGCGCCGTCAAAAGTGGCCACGTTGCCGGCCAGCAGGTCCACTTCGGGCAACTTGGACTTGATAGTCTTCACGGCCTCCAGCACCAGCGACTGATGGCCATGGGCGCTATCAATGGCCAGCACGTCCACCTTGGCCTTCACCATCTCCTGCGCCCGCTCCAGGTAATCGCCGGTGGCACCGATGGCGGCTCCCACCCGCAAGCGCCCGTGCGAGTCCTTGGCGGCATTGGGATACTTCAGTTTTTTCTGGATGTCCTTGACCGTGATCAGGCCCTTGAGGTTGTACTTGTCGTCCACTACCAGCAGTTTTTCCACCCGGTGCTTGTGGAGGATTTTCTCGGCTTCGTCCAAGGTGGTGCCTATGGGCACAGTAATGAGGTTTTCCCTGGTCATCACCTTGTTAATGGGAATGTCGGTGCGGGTTTCAAAACGCAGGTCGCGGTTGGTGAGAATGCCGACCAGTTTCTTGTTCTTGGTGATGGGCACGCCGGAAATCTTGTACT
This sequence comes from Terriglobales bacterium, assembly GCA_035280085.1. Classification (GTDB taxonomy): domain Bacteria; phylum Acidobacteriota; class Terriglobia; order Terriglobales; family Acidobacteriaceae; genus JAICWP01. Next base: position 7,007 of record DATEGM010000202.1, on the reverse strand, counting down.
GGCGCATGACTTCCAGCGCGTCGGCCACCTTGTCGTCGGGCGACATGGTGATGGGGTCCACAATCATGCCGCTTTCTGAGCGCTTCACCTTGTCCACTTCGTTGGCCTGCTGCTCGGGAGTGAGGTTGCGATGGATGATGCCCATGCCACCCTGCTGCGCCAGGGCGATGGCCATGCGCGACTCCGTCACCGTATCCATGGCGGCGCTGATAATGGGAATGTTAAGGGTGATGTTGCGCGTGAGCCGAGTTTGCGTGTTGACGGTGGCCGGGGTCACGTCAGAACGGGCGGGCAGAAGCAACACGTCGTCAAAAGTAAGCGCCTCAGGCACCGGAAAATGAATCATGGGAAGTTTCTCGCCGGGAAAACTTCATTGTAGAGAAGCGTCGCATGCTCTTGCAAACCCAGTCAGGTTTGGTGGCCCGTGCTAGGGTAGCGGAGTGAAGCTTAACCAGATTCCGGCCGCATGGTGGAGCTTTCTCGCCGCTGTGGCGCTTACCTGCGCGCTGTTCCCTGGACGCATGGGATGGGGAACGTACAGTCCGGCTGGCTTGGTTCTCGTCTCGCTTGCGGCGGGCTTGTGTGTGGCCGCCATCTGGCCTGGCAGCCCAGCCGTAATATGCTTCGCAACTCAGCACAGTTTGTGGCCGAAGTTCTGGGCCGCGGTCGTCGTTTTTGTGGCCCTCGCCCTTTATGCCGTGCGGATTACTCCCGCGGAACAAACTGATGTCTATCTCTGGCAGCGGGATGCGGTTGCCGCGTTCCTGCATGGCATGGATCCTTACGCGATTACCCATGAAAACATATTCGGCGCCAAGAGCTCGTATTTTTACCCGCCCGGTGTAGTTTCCAATGGCCGCGTTCATTTTGGGCTGGCGTACCCGCCCCTGAGCATGCTGATGAGCGTGCCGGGATACCTGGCCGGCGATCTGCGCTACTCCGATATTGCCGCCCTGGTGGCCACTGCCATTCTTATGTTCCGGGTACGCAGTTCCAGGTTTTCTCTGATCGCGGCGGCGATTCTGTTACTCAGTCCGGCGACGTTTTACCTTGTGTCGCGCGGGTTCAGCGAACCCTTTGTCGTGCTCACGCTGGCCTGCACTGTGGTTGCCGCTGAGAAGCGGAGCCGCTGGCTGCCATTGGCGCTGGCCGCATTTATAAGCTCCAAGCAGTACGCGGTGCTGGCGCTTCCCTTTGCCGGATTCCTGATTCCGGGTTGTACCTGGAAGAATTATGTGAAGCTGGTTGCAATTGCAATTCTGGCTTCGCTGGTTCTTTGCCTGCCATTCGTAATCTGGAGTCCGCATCATTTTTGGAAGGACCTGGTTGCTTACAACCTGATTCTTCCTTTTCGCCCGGACTCGCTGAGCTTCTCGGTACTGACCGCAAGATTGGGGTGGGGACCCGTACCGCCCGCGGTATTGGCCCTCGCGGTGTTATCCGCTTGCGCGTTGTGTCTGGCAAAGGCGCGCAGAACGGCAGGGATGTTTGCAAACTGTTTCGCGCTTGTTTTCCTGTTCCTGCTTGCGCTGCACAAACAGGCATTCATCAACTATTACTTCACGGTAATCGGAGCGTTGCTGGTGGCAACGGTCGCCGGCCAAGGGCAAGGGATGCCAAACATCCACGGGGAGAGGGTGGCTGCCACAAGCGCATCGTCATCCTCCCTTTCCTGTTTGCAAGCGGCCCGGCTGAAATTATGAAGAGCAATCGCTTAATGAAGATTGTTTTTCTGGCGGTCGCTTTGGTGTTGTTGCTGGAGAGCTTTAATTCGGCGGGCCGTGCGCCGCTGCACAACGACTTCGTGGAGTACTGGGCGGCGGCGCGGGTGCTGCTGGCGGGAGGCAATCCCTATTCTCCCGCCGCCATCCTGACTGCGGAGATGCCGGCTGGTTTTGCCGGCAAGCGCCCCCTGCTCATGTGGAACCCGCCGTGGACGCTGCCCGTCATCCTGCCATTCGGCGCATTGTCGTACGGCCGCGCGAGTGCCTGCTGGCTCTTGCTTAACTTAGTGATTGTGTTTGCCTGTGCCGACTGCCTCTGGCAAGAGTATGGCGGCGACACGCGGCGGCGCTGGCTGGCATGGCTGCTGGCCGCCAGTTTCTTCCCGCTGCTGACCGCGCTCGGTCTGGGCCAGATTGGCCCGCTTATCCTCCTTGGCCTGACCTTGTTCCTGCGCTATCAGACCTCGCGCCCGCTGTTGGCAGGCGCGGCAACGGTGCTGATCGCAGTGAAGCCGCAGCTGCTTTACCTGTTCTGGATGGTATTGCTCCTGGACTGCGTGCGGAGGCGAAGGTGGAGGCTTTTGCTGGGCGCAGGTGGAGGGTTGGCGCTGGCCAGCCTGACTCCTCTGTTGCTGAACCCCCATGTGTGGCGCAATTATCTCGACCTGGCAGGCAGCGGGGAAGTGCTGCGCAACCCCAGCCCTAATTTCGGGACTCTGCTGCGACTGCAGCTGGGCAACTACGCCTGGCTGCAATATGTGCCAATGCTTTTCGGGATCGCCTGGCTAGCGCCCTTCTGGCGAACCCGGCGGGCGTCCTGGAATTGGAGCGGGGAGCTGCCCTTAGTCTTGCTGGTGTCGCTCGTCACCACCGCTTACGGCTGGCTGTTTGACCAGATTGTGTTGTTGCCTGCCGTCATGCAGGTTGCAGTTCCGCTGGTGCGCCGCTGCCGGTTGCGGCTTCAGGCCCTAAGCGCGTATCTCGGAACCAGCGCGCTCATGATGCTTTTTGTGATCATGCGTAAGACCGGCACCGCCTACACGTGGACTGCGCCCGCGTGGCTGGCGCTCTATATCTGGCTGGGACGGGGAGTCGCTATCGAAACCCAGCCCACGCACAGCTCAGAACCCAACCAAGCCGCAACAGCGGCGCAGCGGTGAGGGGCACTTTGTTGCTTCATAAGTTGCGTAACCGTGGCGAGCAGAACGGCAGGGTATAATCTGCGGCGTGTTTTCGGCCTCTTCTCGCGCGAAGCTTCTGAACTCCTCTTTGTCGCTCATCCTCCTGGTGGTTGCGTCATTCAGTGTGCGGGCCGTCATGGCGGAGAGGTTTATTGCGCTCCAGCAACAGGCAGGGACGCTGTTCTACGGCAATGAGCCCAGCCACATTGCGGCCCATCTCGCGAAAGGGGAAGGTTTTTCGTCGCCCTATCCCTGGACGCCGGTCTCTCCGACGGCACAGCAGCCGCCACTTTATCCCTTCCTGATAGCCGTAATCTTCAAGGTGTTCGGCGTGTTATCGCTCAAGTCCCTGCAGGTGATTGTCTGGCTCAACGCCGTGGCTGGTACAGCGGCCTCGCTGCTCATTTACTGGGTGGGCCGGCGTTATGTGTCCGCGAATGTTGGACTCTTAGCGGCGTGGATATGGGCGCTTTCCCCCGCGATTGCCGCAACGGATGTTTTTATGTCCAACTACGCCATTGCAACCTTGCTGGTGCTGTTGTGGCTGCTGGTGGTTCCTGAACTGCCCGCATCGAGAAAGGCCTGGATGCTGCTGGGACTGGCGGCGGGATTGGCGATGCTGTTGAATTCGATGCTGGTGATTCTTTATCCCGCCAGCTACGGCTGGCTGATAAGAAAAAAACGCTGCGCGGTTCTGGCCCTCATCACGACTGTTCTGGTGATGGCACTTTGGATGGGACGAAACTATTTCGCGCTAGGGCACGCGTATCCAATGCTTCGCGACAACTTCGGACTTGAGTTGTATATCGGCAATCACCCGGAAATAAACGACAAACAACCTGTTTGCGCGTGGAGGCTGTGCGCCGGAACCTACAGCTATGTGAATGTTTACGACGGCCTGGCCGAATTGGGCGAGGCCCGCTTCTTTCAAAAAAGGGCCCGCGATGCGATGGCGTACATCCGTGCCCGGCCAGGCAAGTTTCTGCAGCGCAGCGCGAAGCGCTTCGCCGCTTTTTGGCTGTTGCCCTATCCCTGGTTCTATCTGCCGGTCACTATACTGGCTTGGATGGAGGCAACGCAGACGCCGGGGCCGCTGGGCTTTTTCTTGATGGTCATGTTCGGGGTGTATCCCTTAGCTTTCTATGTGACGCAAATTGCCTGGGTGACGAGCTATCGTCACCCGATTGAACCGCTGCTGCTGGTGTCCGCTGTGGCATTTCTTCGCCGTTACGCGGCTGGCGTGGGGCGCTTCCGTTCGCGCGCAGGAGCAGCCTCTCCCGCGTGATCTGAATCGCTTGCCGGGAGCAGCCCGCGTTTGTCTTTTGCCCACTTCGAGCGTATTATTTACGCAGAACTGTTGTGTAACTACGGTTTTTGGCGAAGCACACCAGTGGGCGCAAGCCCACTTTTTGTTTTAGCTGTTTTCCAAGCGGTGGCTTTCAAGTAATAGGTTTGTTTTCATGGCCTTGGACATGGAGCACGTGCGCGGCATCGTGGAGCGCGTGGCCGCTTCCCGGGGCCTGGAAGTGGTGGAGGTTGACTTCCGCGGCGGGGGCAAGGCGCGCATGCTGCGGGTGTTCATTGACAAGCCAGGAGGCGTGACCCACGAGGATTGCGCCAATGTGAGCCATGAGGTGGGCACCATCCTGGATGTGGAGGATGCGGTGCCGGGCGGCTCTTATTTACTGGAAGTTTCCTCGCCCGGCCTGGATCGCCAGCTGGTGCGTCCGGCGGACTATGAGCGCTTTGCCGGCAGCCTGGTGAAGGTGACGACGCGAGAGCCAGTCGAAGGCAACCGGCACTTTCAGGGCCGGCTGGAGAGTTTTCAGGAAGGCCGTTTGACCCTGGATCTGGATGTAAGCCGCAAGAACAGCAAGAAAGGGTTGCAGCCGCCCGCGGCGCGCCGAATAGACATAGAATTAGGGAACGTGGAACGGGCGAACCTGGTACCAGAAATCTAGGCAAGAAAGCACGAGGATATGGCCAGCGAGCTGTACAACACGATTGATGCCCTGAGCCGCGAGAAGGGAATTGATCCCCAGATCGTGGTCAGCGCGGTCGAGGACGCCATCTCGATCGCCACCCGCAAGTCTCTGAAGACGCAGGAGAACTTGCGTGCCGAACTGGATAAGGACAGCGGCAACATCCGGGTATATGCGGTTCGGGCCGTGGTAGAAACGCCGGAGCAGGTGGAAGACCCTAACGTGCAGATCACGGTGGAGCAGGCGCGCAAAATTGACGAGAAAGTGGAGGTGGGTGGCGAAATTCGCGAGTTGCGGGCCACACACCAGATGTCAAATCCCACGGGCCTGGGGCGGATTTCGGCGCAACTGGCCAAGCAGGTGATCTTCCAGAAGGTACGCGAGGCCGAGCGGGACACGGTCTACAACGAGTACGTCAACCGGGTCGGCGAAATCGTGAACGCCACGGTAAAGCGGGTGGAAGGGCCGGATATCATTTTCGACCTGGGGAAGGCGGAATCCCGCATGCCGCGCAAGGAGCAGTCGCGGCTGGAGTCGTTTGCCGTAGGCGAGCGCGTGCGGGTAGTGATTGCCCGTTTGGAGAGAGCGGCCAAGGGTCCGCAGGTGGTGGTCTCGCGGGCGGCGCCGGAACTGGTGCAGCACCTGTTCCAGACGGAAGTGCCGGAAATTTACGACGGCACGGTGCAAATCCGCGCCATTGCGCGCGAAGCGGGCGAGCGCACCAAAATTGCGGTGATGTCCAAGGACAAAGATGTGGACCCGGTGGGCGCCTGCGTGGGCATGAAGGGCATGCGGGTGCAGTCCATTATCCGCGAGCTGCGCGGCGAAAAAATTGACATCATCGAGTACCAGGAAGACGCGGTTTCGTTTGCCGAGCGCGCGCTGCAGCCGGCCAAGGTGAGCCGCGTGACCGTGCTGGATGCCAGCGATAAGCACCTGGAAGTGATTGTGGACGACAGCCAGCTCTCATTAGCCATCGGCAAGAAGGGGCAAAACGTGCGCCTGGCGGCGAAGCTCCTGGGCTGGAAGATTGACATCAAGAGCGAAGAGGAGAAGCGCCAGGAAGTGGAGCAGCAGATGTCGGCGCTGGTCAATCAGACTGTCACGCCACTGGATCGTGTCCCTGATCTGGGCGAAGGTGTGATTGAGAAGCTGACGGCGGCGGGCGTGACCACGGTCGAGGCTCTGGCTGATATGACGCCGGAGCAGTTGGAGGCTATTCCCGGCATCGGCCCCAAGACGGTGGAAAAAATCAGCCTGGCAGTGAATAATTATTTTTCCAGCCTGGAAGCGGGGGAAGCACCGGCCGCCGAGGCGGCGCTCGAAGAGCAGCCGGCTGCAGTTGGGGAGCAATCAGACGAGTTGGGGCCCGATTCAGCGGGGCAATCCGGCGATCTGCAAGGCTTGTCGGATACGGCGGAAATGGCGCCGGAAAGCGTGGCCGAGCTTGCGGCAAACGACCAGGCTCTGGAGGCGGAGGCGGTCAGCGGTGTAGAGGACGCGCCTCCAGCGGACGTGGCGGAGGTGCACACGCACGCCGAGCGTCCGGATGAAGAAGAGATTCCCCCGGAAGAAAAGGGCAGTTCGTAGGAACCGCAGTTTCGAGTTTCAGTGGCCAGAAGGAACCTGAGACTGGAAACTTGAAACTGAATTGGCAAGAACCGTGAGGTTGATATGAAGACTTAGCGGGGAAGACAAACGGAGGAAATAGAAGGCGGATGAAGATTCGTATTAACGACCTCGCCAGGGAACTGGAGGTCAAGAGCAAGGCAATTCTGGACGTCCTGCCGGTTGTAGGCGTCACCGAAAAGAAGACCCATTCCAGCTCAATTGAGGCGGATGAAGCGGAGAGGGTGCGGGCGCATTTCCAGGCCCAGGCCGAGACGCAGACGGGGGGCTCTGCCAAGAGCTCGCGCGCGCGGGCGGAAGAGCCCGATGCCATCAAGACCAAGATTGATCTGTCGCACATCTCCAAGCCGGGAGATGTGCTGAAGCTGATCACGCAGAAGCAGCAGGCCGCGGCAGCGCCACCGGTGAAGCGTCCCGTCCCGCCCGCGCCTGCGGCCCCGCCGGCCGAGAGCAAACCGGCAGCCGCGCCGCCCGCCGCAGCCCAGCCGCCG